>JBCBPG010000468.1:0-4193 GCA_039820865.1 Pseudomonadota bacterium | reverse complement strand
GACCCGGTCGAGATCCGGCGCCAGCCGCACCTCGACCCCCGCATTGGCCGAGAGCCAGCCCGACAGCGCCGCCGCCACCTTGGTCACCACCGGCACCACCGTGTGGCGATAGAAGGCGCGGTTGGCCTCCTGGTAGTTCGCGTAGGTGTTGTCGCCGGGCAGGCCCAGCAGCATCGGCGGCACCCCCACCGCCAGCGCGATCTCCCGCGCCGCCGCGTGCTTGGTCTCGAGGAAATCCATGTCCTTCGGGCTGTGGCTCATCGGCTTCCAGTCGAGCCCGCCCTCCAGCAGCATCGGCCGCCCTGCGTTCGCCACGCCCTGGTGGTTGTCCTCCAGCTCCGCCTGCAGCCGGCGGAACTGCTCCTCGCTCATCCGCTGCCCGTCCCGCGCGCCGTAGATGATCGCCCCGCTCGGCCGCGCGGCGTTGTCGAGCAGCGCCTTGGCCCAGCGCGCCGCCGCATTGTGGACATCCACCGCCGCCGCCGCCGGGCGCATCGGCCCCATGCCATAGTGATCGTCGGCCGGGTGGAACGCCCGCAGGTGCAGGACCGGCCGGAAATCATCCCTCGAGGCAAAGCGATGCACACGGTTGCCGACGCGGTACTCGAAGCCTTCCGGCCAGCCGTCGCGCCCCGCGATCACCGCCATCCGGTCCGGCCGTAGAACGTGCAGCTCCGCCGGCCACGCGCCCCCCGAGGGATCCGCCACGGCCTCGAGATAGGCGTTGCCCGAGATCGCCAGGTGGCCGAACACCGCCTCCATCAGGCTCTGCCCGTCCTGCCCCGGATTGGGCGCGTCAAAGAGCCGGATCAGCGGGTGATCGGTGACCTGCCGCCCGCCCTCGCTCAACGTCAGCGGCACGCTCGCCGCTGCCTCCGCCGTCATCCGCACCGCGCGGAACCCGATCGGGTTCGCGCCATAGCCGTTCGTCGCCAGCGACAGGTCGTCCCGCGCCGACCACACCGCCCGCCCCGGGCCCTGGAAGGCGATCATCGACCCCGTCGCCGACGCCTTCTCCTCACCGGGCCCCGTCGAGCCCTCCGTCCCATCCAGCGCCATCAGCAAAGCCTCCCCGCCCGCGCCGGGCAGCGCCCGGCCGGTCTCGATCCACGTCTTCCGGAACGGGCCTCGAGGGCCCCTCACCTGCGCCGCAGGCGCTGCTCGCAGCGCCGGAGGCGCCCGCTCAGAGCCGGCGCATCCGCGGCGCGTCCATCCCCGCCTCGGGCCCCAGCACCAGGTCCGTCACCGCCCAGACCAGCGCGTCCAGCCGGTCGGGACTGCCGCCCGGATCGCCCGGCCCGGCATAGCGGCACATCTCGCCCTCCAGCGCCGCGAAGGCACCCGCGTGATGCACCCGCCCCTGCTCGTAGAGTGCGGCCACCGGCTCGGCGCGCAGCACCTTGCCCCGCGTGGCCCGCACCGCGCGGAACGGCGCCTGGGGCGCGACCTGGCGCATCACCGCCTCGACCATCTCGCCACCCTGGTTCACCTCGGCGACGATCCGGTCGGCACCGTGGCGGGCATAGGCCTCGGCCGCCGCTCTGGCCCAGTCCCGCGGCCGCCGGCCCGCGACGCTGGCATCCTCCAGCACCCAGACGCGCCAGTCCTCCAGCGCCTCGGCCCGCTTGAGGCCCGCCACCACGATCCCGCAGGCATCCGCCGACGGCCCCGAGGTCGCCGGCGGATCCACCGCCACCACCACCCGGTCCAACAGCGGCACCGCGTCGGCGCCCACACGCCCCGCATCGATCATCGCCGGCGTCCAGAGCGCGCCCTCGCGCCCCTCGACCAGCTCGCCCTCGATCTCCTGGCGTCCCAGCGCCGTGCCCGCGTGCCGCGCCTTCAGCCGTTCGACGAAGCCCGGCGCCAGGTTGGCCCTGTTCACCGCCGTCCCGGCCCGGGTGATCGCCACGCCGGGCTGGCCCATGATCTCCTTCAGCACCGGGTTGTCCCGCGGCGTGGTCGTCACGACCTGGCGCGGGTCCTGGCCGAGGCGCAGGCAGAACTGCAGCATCTCCCAGGCCTCGCGCCCGCGCCGCCACTTGGCCAGCTCGTCCGACCAGGCGCCGTCGAACTGCGGGCCCCTCAGCGCCTCGGGGTTCGCGGCCGAGGCGATCATCGCCTCCGCCCCGTTCGGCCATTCCAGCCGCCCCCGTTCCGCCTTGAAGACCGGCCGCCGGTCGGGGGGCGAGATCGCGAGCAGACCGCTCTCGCCCTCCACCATCACGCCCCGCGCCTCGTCGATCGTCTCGCCGAGCAGGCAGAAGCGCCGGCAGGTCCCGCCCGCCAGCGGTGTCGCCCCCTCGATGCGGCTGCGCACCCACTCGGCCCCGGCCCGGGTCTTGCCCGCGCCGCGGCCGCCCAGGATCACCCAGGTGTGCCAGTCACCGTCGCTGCCGCCCGCCGCCCCCTCCGGAGGCAGCTGGTGATCGGGATGGGCCCAGACGGGCCAGAGCCAGGGCAGCGCCGCCAGCGCGTTCCCGCTCAGCCCGTCCAGGAACCGCGCGATCTCCTCAGGCGGCCTCGAGGCGAGCCAGCCGGCTTTCGATCTCGTCACGCGCCGCCTCCAGGTCCAGCTCCGCTCCGGCCGCCGGCGCGGCCTTCTCCCGCGCCTTCATCAGCCTCAGTTCCAGGTCCAGCACCGACTGCAGCGCCTTCTGGGTCCGCACCGCCAGGTCCTCGACCGCGCGCGGGCACTCCGCGTCGCCGGCCTCGATGGCCGCATCCAGCCCCTTCATCTGCCGCGCCAGGTCCCGCGAGACCTGTGCGAACAGCCGCTCCGCCGTCTTCAGCGCCCGATCGCTCGGCTGCGCCACGTTCCGGACCTTCCTCGTCGTCCCGCACATCGTCGTCACCCCGTTGTTGTTTTCTTTGTCGGGTGAGGCGGCCGTGTTTCCGGCCGCCCGATACGCCGAGGGGCCGGCGCCGGGTCTCCCCGGGGCCAGCCCCTCGCCTGTCGCCTGAAACGCCGAAGGGCCCGGCGGTTGGCCGAGCCCTTCGAGACATGTCCTAGCGTGCTTGAAGGGGTGCCATGCAACGCTCGCCCCGTCAAGCGGAATGTGACCCGTTGCGTGGAAGGCGCCTTCGCCCGCGCGCTGGGCGTTGCGCGCCCTACTGCCCCTCGGCCGCCCGCCGCTCCGCCTCGATCCGGCGCCAGACGCGGACATTGGCGTGGTGCTCCTCCAGCGTCTGCGCGAAGGCGTGGCCCCCGGTCCCGTCGGCCACGAAGTAGAGGTACGGCGTGTCGGCCGGGCTCAGCACGGCCTCGATCGCGGCGCGCCCGGGATTGGCGATCGGCGTCGGCGGCAGCGCGGGGATCGTGTAGGTGTTCCACGCCGTGCGCTGGCGCAGCTCGCTCCGCAGGATCCCGCGCCCCAGGCTCCCGCGCCCCTCGGTGATGCCGTAGATCACTGTCGGATCGGACTGCAGCGGCATTCCCCTGTTCAGCCGGTTGACGAAGACCGAGGCGACCTGCGCCCGTTCCTCGCCCACGCCCGTCTCCTTCTCGACGATCGAGGCCAGCACCAGCGCCTCCTCCGGGCTCTCCAGCGGCAGGCCGGGATCGCGGCGTGCCCAGGCCTCGTCCAGGATGGACGCCTGCGCTGCCTGCATCCGCGCGATCACCGCCGCGCGCTCGTCGCCGCGGGCGATGAAATAGGTGTCCGGCGCCAGCGTCCCCTCGGCCGGGATCTCCTCGATCTCGCCCGTCAGCGCGGCCTCGGCGCGGAGCAGCTCCACGATCTCCCAGCTCGACAGCCCCTCGGCCACCGTCACCCGGTACTCGATCGTGTCGCCCTCGGTCAGCTTGGCCAGGATCTCCTCGATCGAGGCGCCTGCCGGCAGGTTGTACTCGCCGAACTTCAGCGCCTGCGCCTGGCCGCTGTAGCGCGCCGCCAGCCGGAACAGCATCGGCTCCTCGATCGCGCCCGCCTCGGCCAGGATTTCCGAGATCCGGGCGACGCCGGCGCCCTGCGGCACCGTCACCACGATGTCGGCCGCCAGCGGCCCCGGCGCCGCCACGCGGTCGCCCGCAACGCGAACCGCGATGCCCAGCGCCACCGCCGCCACGACCATGATCGTCAGCACGTTCGCAGCCAGGTGGCGCATCCTCAGCCAGCGGCCGACCGGCCCCCAGAGCAGCGCCAGCAGCAGCACCGCGCCAACGACGCCGAACATCCCGGCCTCGAGCGGGT
>JBCBPG010000467.1:0-4194 GCA_039820865.1 Pseudomonadota bacterium | reverse complement strand
TCCGCTAGGTCACCGCCCGAATCGCCGAACAGGGCGTAGGGCGCGTGGTTCTCGACACGGTCCAGCGAGGTGTTGAGGTCGAAACGCACGCTCTCGACATCGCGGCCCGCGGGCGTCGCCACGATCGTGAGCGCGTCGAGCGCGGCGGCGTCAAGCTCGACCGTGGCGCCGTCGCCGAGGGTGGCGATCGCCTCGTCCAGCGCCGCGTCGTAGAGCACCAGCTCGATGGCGACCGGGTCGGGCGCGGCGACGCTGACGGCGATCGCGCCCTCGTCGGTCTCCGCCCCGTCGGTGATGGTGTAGGTGACGCTGCCCTCGCCGGCGAAGCCCTCGGCCGCGGTCACCCGCACGCCGCCCTCGACGATCTCGGCGCTCAGCCCCGCCGAGGCCGACACCCCGGTGATCGTCAGCGCGTCGTCGTCGGCATCGGTGTCGTTGGCCAGCACGTCGACCGTGCGCCGGCCCTGGTAGGCGAGCGAAACCGCGTCGTCCACCGCCACGGGGGCGCTGTTGCCCACGGGAGGATCATCGGCGGGCGGGTCGTCGGCGGGAGGATCGTCGGCGGGCGGATCGGCCGGCGGCGCCCCCTCGACCGTCGAGAGCGGCTCCGCCTGCAGCGGCCCGCTGTTACCGGACCGCCCGGCGCCCACGCTGTCGCCTTCGGCGTGATAGGTCAGCACGATCCGGTCGATCTCGTGGCCGGCCGAGCGCTCCATCAGCACCAGCGTATAGACCTCGCCCTCCTCGACCGGCACGACGATCGCGCGGCCGACATTGTCGATGTTGCGGTTGGCGACGCGGAAATCGTTGCTGGAGCCGCCCGACTGGTAGGTCTTGTAGAGCCCGAGATCGCCGCGCGGCTCGAGCTCGGCGCCGCCCTGTTCCGCGACCGCCGGCACCGGCACACCGTCCTTCAGGATGCCGGTCCAGGTGTCGTTATGCTCGGTCGGGTCGTCACCGATATTGCTCGCGACAAGGTTGATCTGGACGAACCCGTCCTTCTCGGCGCGGAACCGGTAGGTGAGCAGCGATTCCGGATCCTCCTCCGGATTGCGGTGCTCGCGGAAGCTGTTCCCGGAGGTCGCCTGGATGTAGCCCGTGCCGGTCGGCGCATCATGGCCCTCGGGCAGCTCGTCGGCGCTGCGGAACTCCCAGCCGCCGGCGCGGTCCTGGTCGATCGCGCTCTCGGCCTCGAAGACATAGTTGCCGTTCGCGTTGGCGAGATGCACCGGGCCCGTCGCCGGCACCTCCGGCAGGCGCACGTCGATCGTGAAGGTCGCGGTATCGCTCCCGCCGAAGGGGTCGGAGAGGCGATAGGTGACCGTGTCGGTGCCGAAGAAGCCGTCGTCGGGCGTGTAGCGGATACTCCCGTTGCGCACCTCGGCGGTGCCGTTCTCGGGCCCGTCGATGATCCCGATCGTGAGGTTGTCGCCATCGGCGTCGCTGTCGTTCTGCTTGACGGCGACCTCGACACGCTGGCCCATCGGCGTGCTCGCCGTATCGTCGCGCGCGACGGGGTCGCTGTTGGCCGGTGCGGCCGGCACGCTGTCGAGCGCCACCTCGGCCTGCGCCGAGACCTCACCCTGCAGGCTGAACTCCGACGCTACGTCGCGGTTGACCAGCCCGATGGCGCCGATGGCATGCGAGGACGGCGTCGCCCCCGCCAGCTGGATCGAATAGAGCCCCGGGGTCTCGAACGCGACCACGATGTCGTGGCGGTCGCTGCGCTGGCCGGTGTCGTTCACATGGCCCCCGCCACCCCAGTGGGTCGAGCGGTTGGTCGACTGGTAGCGCATCCAGCCGTCCTCGCCATCGGCGGCGGGCAGCGGCTCGGATCCCGGCGGGAAGCTCCCGGGCGCGGCGCCCTCGGGATACATCGTGCTGTCGCCGTTCCTGCCGTAGAAGCGCGCGCCGTCGATCTTGACCCAGGTGTCGCCACCGACCTCGGGGCGGTCGGTCGCCGGCTGGTCGCGCAGCTCGAACTCGTAGAGCCCCGGCGTCTCGATCAGCACGTGGTAGGTCAGCACCGCCTCGCCGGGCGCGTCCGACTGGTCCGCACCCTGCCACATGACGAAGTCGTTCCGCCCGCCGAGCGCACCCAGATCCGGCGCCGTCGTACGGTCGTAGGTGGCCTTGGTCACCCAGCCCGCCGGCAGGTCGGGATGGCTCTCCGCCTCGATCACGACCGCGCCGCCCGTCTCGACATAGGCCATCACCGTGTCGCCGGACGGCTCGTCGGTCGGTGGCACGGGGGCCGGCTCCTCGGGCGCCGGCGCGACGTCGAGCACGACCTCGGCCGTCGCGGTGCCGCCCTGGCCGTCGCTGATCTCGTAGGTGACGCGCGTCTCGCCCTCGACACCCGCGCCCGGCGTCAGGCGGAGCTGCGTGCCCTCGCCGACGATCTCGACCGTGACGTCATCGCCGCCATCGGCCGACACGACCCTCAGCGTACCGCCGTCCGCGTCGCTGTCATTGGCCAGCACATCGACCACCACGGGCGTACCGGCCACCGTCTCGGCCGCGTCGTCGGCCGCCTCGGGCGCGACATTGGCGGGCGGGGTCGGGGGGGCATCCGGCGCCTGGCCTTCGGCATAGGGCGGCGGCGGCAGCACGTCGTCCGGGCCCGGATCGTCGAACACCAGCGCGTCGAGGTCGAGACCGGCCTTGGTATCGACCAGCAGCGTGACGCCGGAATGCAGGCTGCCCGGCATCGCGGCGCCCGGCTGCGGCCACAGATAGCCATGCGCCATCTCGGCCACCAGCTTGACGTGCACCACGCCGTCGCCATCGCGGAAGACCGCGGTGTCGGGCGAGGCCTCGAGCATCGCCATCGAGCTCACCTCGCGCGCCGGTCGCGCCGCGCTCGAATAGGGATCGTCGATGATGAAGCTGGCATCCGTCGGCGTGTCCGGCAGGCTCACGACGATGCTGTCGCCCCAGTCCATGTCATGGAGATACAGGCGGAAATCGTCCTCGATCGCGTCGTAGGCGACCTCGTAGCCATAGTCGATGAAGACCGGGATCTGGACGCGGATGCCGGTCGCGCTCTCGCCATCGGAGCGGGTGACGACCATGCCCTCGTGATCGAGGCGCGACTGGTTGCCGGTGTTCTCCGCGTCGGTGCCGAGGCGGTCGATGCGCAACGTGCCGCTGCGCGTGCCGTAGGAGACGATCGCCCCCCATTCCTCGATGATCTCGTAGTCCTCGCCGGCGTTGAACACGCGCGAGCCGTCGCGGTCCGAGCTGTACTGGTAGATCATCGCCCCGGGCGTGCCGGTGATGCTGCCGTCGACATCGACCAGCCCGCGCGCCCAGCTGTCGACGCCGATGGCGTTGCCGCCGCCGCCGATGCTCAGCTTGTTGGCCTCGGCCACGTCCTCGCCAAAGGTGATCCCCTCCAGCCCAAAGGACGACGACTTGTGGATCGCGTTCGAGAGCTCGATCGCGCCGTCGCCGGGCTCGGTGAAACCGTCGAACATCACGTTGGAGAGCGATCCCGGCCCGTCATAGAGCTGGAAGCCCTGGAAGTTGCCGTCGCCGCCCGGCAGGCTGCGTCCGGCCGCGATCTCGGCGTCGGTCTGCGGGTTGCCGATGTTGTCCGAGCGCCCGACGATCAGGCTGTCCTCGATCGTCTGGTTGAGGCGGAAGCGCGCGTTCGACCCCATCTCGGCAAAGGCGCTGTCGGTGAAGGTGCCCTCGACACCCCGGACATAGACGCCGTCGCTCTTGTAGGTGGTGAAGCCCTCGGCCACCCAGGGATCGACCTTCTGCGGCTGTTCCGCGCTGCCGCGCGGGTTGCCGTCCTGGATCAGGCCCGCGTGGTTCAGGTAGAAGGCGCGACCGTCCGTCGAATGGGCCGTGTTGCCGACGAAGGTGTCGAAGTCCCGGGCACCGTGCTCGCCCCGCCCCAGGCTGAAATAGAAGCCCTTGTCGTCGGACCCGGCCGCGTGATTGTCGATCCAGCTGTTGTGCCCGTTCGTCGTATAGAAGTTCGACGGATTGTTGTCGCTCGCACCACGGATCTCGCCGAACCGCCCCACGTCACGCGCATTCATCCCGAGATTGCCGGTCAGCACGTTATCGTAGGTCTCGCGTTGTTCGAGATAGTAGTTGTGGCTGATGGTCTCGTAGACGACGTTGTCCCGGACCTCGGCATTCTGGGTGTTGTGGACCGTGATGCCCTTGTTGAAGCTG
>JBCBPG010000466.1:0-4196 GCA_039820865.1 Pseudomonadota bacterium | reverse complement strand
TCGGCGGGATCGTAGACATGGGCGTGCAGGCCGAGGCGCGCGGCCGCGATGGCGAGCATGCGTCCGAGCTGGCCGCCGCCGAGGATGCCGACGGTCGCGCCCGGCGCGAGCGGCGCCTCGCTCATCCCGCCCGGCCCGTGCCGGCGTGGCCCTGCGCTGGCGCCCCGCCTGCCGCGTCCTCGGCCGGCAGGTCGACCGGTTCCAGCGCCACCGCCTCGCTCTGCGCAGCGCGCCAGGCCTCGAGCCGGGTGGCGATGGCGGGGTCGGCGGTGGCGATCTGGGCGGCGGCGAAGAGGGCGGCGTTGGCCGCGCCGGCCTCGCCGATCGCGAAGGTGGCCACGGGGATGCCGCGCGGCATCTGGACGATGGAGAGCAGGCTGTCGAGGCCCGAGAGCGCGCGCGAGCGCACCGGCACACCCAGCACCGGCACCCGCGTCTTGGCCGCCAGCATGCCGGGCAGGTGGGCCGCGCCACCGGCACCGGCGATGATGGCGGCCAGCCCCCGCGCCGCCGCGCCCTCGGCATAGGCGAAGAGCCTGTCCGGCGTGCGGTGGGCCGAGACGATGCGGACCTCGTGCGCGATCCCCAGCGTGTCGAGCAGGCCGGCGGCGGCCTTCATCGTCGGCCAGTCCGACTGGCTGCCCATGACGATGCCGACGCGGGCCGGGCCGTGGACCTGACCGTGGGCCTGGCCGGCCGTGCTGTCGCCTCCACCAGGGGCTGAGGGATCGGCGATAGGGGGCTCAGCCATGGGCTGACCTCGCGGTCTGGGCGTGGCGCGCGGGCGGGTGGGGCCGGCGGCTCAGGCGATAATGTCGGGATAGAGCTGGTCCTCGATCCGCGCGATGCGGTCCTTGAGCATCAGCTTGCGCTTCTTCATCCGCGTGATCGCCAGCCGGTCGGGCAGGGGGGCGCCCTCGGCCTCGGCGATCTCGCCGTCGAGGCTGCGGTGCTCCTCGCGGAGGACGTCGAGTTCGGAACGCAGGATTTCCTCGCGGTCCATGATGTTCATGGCGCCTACTCGGGCTGCAATCACGGGTGACCCACCATACACAGGGTGGCCGGACCTCAAAACGATTTGAAGCCGGGCTAGGTAGAGAGATCCGTTCGGGCGGACAGGCGAGAGGGCAGGGAGGCCGTCAATGTTCTCCAAGATCGCAGTCACCGCGCTGATCATCGCGATCGTCTTCATGGTCGGACGGGCGAGCGCGCTGGCGCGGCGCGGCGGCGGTGCGGCGGGACGTGTCGCGCGGCGCGGCGGGACCGTGGCGCGGGGGCGGTTCCGGCGGCCGCGGGCGGCCGATCCGGCGCCGCCGGCGGAGGACCTGCTGGAGTGTCCGTATTGCAGCCGCTTCCATGCCGCCACGGAGATGTGTCCGTGCAGACGGTCCACGGACCGGAAATGAAACCAGGCTTACCCTCCCCGTCGGGGGGCCGCGTCGCTATATGCGGTCCACGGCGAGGTGCAGGTGGAGCGACATGCTGACTGACACACTGATGACCATCGGCGGTCTGATGCTGCTTCTCGGGGCGGGCGACATGCTTGTGCGTGGCGCCGTCACCGCGGCCGTGCAGCTTCACATCCCCGCGATCGTGATCAGTGCGACGGTGGTCGCCTTCGGCACCTCGGCGCCGGAGCTTCTCATCTCGGTCGAGGCGGCGCTGGCCGGTCTGCCGGGCATCGCGCTCGGCAACGTGATCGGCTCGAACATCGCCAATGTCTGGCTGGTGCTGGGCGTGCCGGCGCTGATCGCGCCGATCGCCTGCCGGGACACCGATGCACGGCGCTCGCTGACCTTCATGCTGATCGCGACGGCGATGTTCACGCTGCTCATCACCTCGGGCACGCTGGCCTGGTGGGGCGGCATGGCGCTGATCGGCGTCGTCGGGGTCATGATCGCCGACAGCCTGCGCGAGGGGCTGCGCCACCGCGCCGCCGTGCAGGCGGGCGCGGGCTCGGCGGGCGCTGCGCGCGTGCCGGTGGACGAGGCCACGGAGTTGGAGGACGCCGATCCCGACCTGCCGGCCTGGAAGATCACGGCGCTGATCCTGGCGGGCGTCATCGGCCTGCCGATCGGCGCCAACCTGCTGATCGAGGGGGCGACGGGCGTCGCCTCGGCCATCGGCGTCTCGGAGGCGGCGATCGGGCTGACGCTCGTGGCGCTCGGCACCTCGCTGCCCGAGCTTGCGACGACGGTGATGGCGGCGCTCCGCAACCAGGCGGATGTCGCGATCGGCAACGTGATCGGCTCGAACCTCTTCAACATCACGGCGATCATCGGCGCGGCCAGCCTGTTCGCACCCCTCGACGTGCCGGCCGAGATGATCACCCGTGACATCTGGGTGATGGTGTTGGCCACGCTGATGCTGGTGCCCTACGTGCTGCTGGGTCGCACCCTCTGCCGATGGACCGGTGTGCTCTATGTCCTGTGCTACGGGGCCTTCGGCTACTTCGCGCTCACCTGAGAGGCGGGACCGCCGGGCGCGCCAGGGCGGCCGGGGACAGGACGATGACGCCAGACGATCGTGACAGCGCCATGGTGAAGCGCGCGCTGGTGACGGGGGCGGGCCACCGTCTCGGCCGGGCGATGGCGCTGCACCTGGCCGGCCAGGGCTGGGACGTGGCGGTGCACTATGCCAGCTCGGCCGAGGCGGCCGGCAGTGCCGCCGCCGAGGCGCGGGCGCTCGGCGTCAGGGCCGAGGCGCTGGGCGCGGACCTCCTGGACCAGTGGGCCGTCGCGGGGCTGGTGGAGCGCGCGGTCGAGGCGCTGGGCGGCCCGCTCGGCCTTCTCGTCAACAACGCCTCGATCTTCGAGCCCGAGACGCTGGCCAGCATGACGGCCGAGAGCTGGGATCGCGCCGTCGATTCGAACCTCCGCGCGCCCGTGCAGCTGGCCCAGGACTTCGCCGCGCAGGCGCCGCAGGCCGCGACCGACGCGGATGGCGAGCCGGTGGCCCGCGCGGTGATCGTGAACATGATCGACCAGCGCGTCTGGAAGCCGACGCCGCATTTCATGAGCTACACGCTGGCCAAGTCCGCGCTCTTCACCTTCACCCGCACGGCCGCCCAGGCGCTGGCGCCGGCGGTGCGGGTGGGCGCGATCGGGCCGGGCCCCACGCTCTGCGCCGCGCGCCAGAGCGAGGCGCATTTCCGCGCCCAGCGCGCGGCCTGCGTGCTCGGCCGCGGCTCGGATGTGGACGACATCCTGATGGCGCTGGATTTCATCGTGGGATGCAAGGCATTTACGGGTCAGATGCTGGCCATCGACGGCGGCCAGCACCTCGCCTGGCAGACCCCGGACGTGGTCGGCACGGGCGAGTAGGGCGGCCCGCCACCGCGCAGGCGCGGAGTTTTCCACCCCCGCGCTTTTCGGCGGCAGATCGTGGGGCCGGGGCGGGCGGAGATGGCGTGATCGTGGCGAACGCAGATAAAATGAGCAAAATCAACCCACTGCAACTCGTAGTGGAGGTTGTTTACGCTTTATTCACTGTATCGTATCGGGACTCTCCGGAACCTATCCCGCGCTCTGCCCACAGTGTTATCCACAGGTCGACCTGCCCGGGCGCCGCATGAACGGGCAGGACGATGCCGCCGCTGCGGGCGCCTCCGCTGTCGCTGCGGCGCGGCCGACCGGGCCCGAGGTCATCCGGCGCTACCTCAAGCGGCTGGACGACCGGCCGGGCGTCTACCGCATGCTCGGCGTCAGGTCGGAGGTGCTCTATGTCGGCAAGGCGCGCTCGCTGAAGAAGCGGGTCGCGAGCTATGCCAACCAGGGCGCCCACAACTCGCGCATTACCCGCATGATCGCCGAGACGGCGGCGATGGAGTTCATCACCACCGAGACCGAGACCGAGGCGCTGCTGCTCGAGAGCAACCTCATCAAGCAGCTCAAGCCGCGCTACAACGTGCTGCTGAGGGACGACAAGAGCTTTCCCCATATCCTGATCGAGGACGGCGACTTCCCGCTGTTGCGCAAGCACCGGGGCGCGCAGCGGGAGAAGGGGCGGTTCTTCGGGCCCTTCGCCTCGGCCGGCGCGGTGGGGCGCACGATCAACCAGATGGAGAAGGCCTTCCTGCTGCGGACCTGCTCGGACAGCGTGTTCGAGAGCCGGACGCGGCCGTGCCTGCTCTTCCAGATCAAGCGCTGCTCGGGCCCCTGCACGGGCGAGATCTCGGGCGAGGACTACGGCGCGCT
>JBCBPG010000465.1:0-4203 GCA_039820865.1 Pseudomonadota bacterium | reverse complement strand
GGGCCCTCGGACATCGCCGTCGGCGCGGCGTCGTAGACGGTGATGAGGTCGAGATCCGAGCCCGCCGTCATCTCCCGCGTGCCGAGCTTGCCGAGCGCCAGGACCACCATGCCGCGCCCCGGCGCCAGCCCGTGGCGGCTGGCGAGGTCGGCGGCGGTGCGGGGCGCGAGCTCGGCCAGGCTGGCCTCGGCGATGGCCGAGAAGCCGCGGCCCGCGGCCTCGGGCGCGAGGTCGGTCTCCAGCACCTGGACCGAGGCGCGGAACCCCTGCTCGCGCGCCCAGATGCGAACGGTGTCCAGCGCCTCCTGGTAGTCGGCCGTGCCGCGGGGCGTCGCGGCCAGCGTGGCGGCGAGGTTCGCGCGCGCGGCGGCGGCATCGGGCAGGGGGGCGAAGAAGTCGCGCGCGATCAGCGCGTCGAGCGCGCCCGGATGGCGGCCCAGATGGTCCGCCAGCCGCGGGCTCGCCGAGATCACGTTGACCAGCACGCGCATCAGCCCCGGATTGGCCGCGAGCAGCGAGAAGACCTGCACGCCCGAGGGCAGGCCCGAGATGAAGCGCTCGAAGCTCAGCAGCGCGTCGTCGGGACTGTCGGCGCCCGACAGCCCCTCGACGAGGCGCGGTTCGATGCGCGCGAAGAGACGGCGGGCGCGTTCACTGCGCGTCGCCGCCACGCCGCCCTCGCGCCACTGGCGGAGCAGGCGCGCGGCGTTGTCGGGCCTCGCGAAGCCCTGCGCGGCAAGCGCGGCCTCGTCGGCGGGGCGTTCCGGCGCGTGAGCGCGGGCGGGGGCGCCGTCGAACAGCGCCGTGACGGTGGCGTGGACGCGGGCGAGGCGGTCGGCAACCTCGGCCTCCAGCGCCTCGGGGTCGGCGTGGCCCGAGAGCGCCGCGACCCGGGCCCGGGCCTCGGCGCCGGTCGGCACGGCATGGGTCTGGGCGTCGTCGACCATCTGCAGGCGGTGCTCGAGATGGCGGTGGGCGACATAGGCCTCGGCGAGCGTGGCGGCCGCTTCGGGCGGCACCTGCCCCGCTTCGGCCAGGGCGGCGAGCGCGCCGAGCGTGGTGCGCCCGCGCAGGTCCGGCGCTCGGCCGCCCAGGATGAGCTGGCGGGTCTGCACGAAGAGCTCGATCTCGCGGATGCCGCCCGGGGCGCGCTTGATGTCGGTGCCGGGCAGGGTGGCGGCGGTGGGGGCCTCGTGCTCGCCCGCCTTGGCGCGGATCTGGCCGAGCAGCCCCTGCACCTCGGCGATCGCGTAGAAGTCGAGGCTGCGGCGCCAGACGAAGGGGGCGAGGCGCTGGAGATAGCCGTCGCCCGCCTCTGCATCGCCCGCAACGGTGCGGGCCTTGATATGCGCCGCGCGTTCCCAGGTCCGGCCCTCGGCCTCGTAGTAGCGCTCGGCCGCGGCCATCGAGAGGCAGACGGGCAGGCTGGAGGGGTTCGGCCGCAGCCTCAGGTCCGTGCGGAAGACATAGCCGTCGCCCGTCTGCCGCGAGAGCAGTTCGACCATGCCGCGGGTGGCGCGGATGAAGGCCTGCCGGGCCTCGGCCTCGGCCTCGGGGGCGAAGCGGTCCTGGTCGAACAGGCAGATGAGGTCGATGTCGGAGGAGTAGTTGAGCTCGCCCGCGCCCAGCTTGCCCATGCCGATCACCGTGTAGCCCGTGGCGGCGAGCGGCGTGGCGGGATCGATCGGCAGGGCGCCGCGGGCGGCCTGCGCGGCGATCTCGTAGCCGATGGCGATGGCGATCGCGGCTTCGGCCAGGCGGGTGAGGCGCCCGGTCGTGCGGGCCAGGGTGGCCGCGTCGCCCGGCCCTGCGAGGTCGGCGAGCGCGATGGCGAGGGCCGCGCGGCGGCGCAGGCGCCGGAGCCCTGCCATGACCGCGGCGCGGTCCCGGCCGGCCCCGGTGGTCGCCTCGGCGACCAGGGCGTCGAGGATCGCCTCGGGGGCCTGCCCCGCGACTGTCGCGATCCATGCGCCTTCCTGGTCGAGGAGGCGGGCGAGAAAGGGACTGGCGCCGGCCGCGGCCTCGACGACGGGCGCTGACGGCGCGGCGGCGAGTGGCCCGTCCAGGGCCGCCAGCGCCTGGCGCGCGCGCGCGGCGTCGAGAACGGGGAGCGGCGGTGCGGTCGCCAGGAGCTCGGCCAGCGAGGGGGGGGCGACCCCGTCGCGGCCGTGTGCGGGAGCGTTGTCGAGATCGGCGGTCACGGGCGTCAGCGGCCCTCGAAACGCGCGGGGCGCTTTTCGAGGAAGGCGAGCACCCCCTCGGCGAAGTCACGGGTGCGCCCGGCCTCGCCCTGCAGCTTCGCCTCGAGCTTGAGCTGGTCGTCCAGCGAGTTGGCGGCCGATGCCCGGAGCGCCTCCTTCGTCAGGCGGTAGGCAACCGTCGGGCCGTCGGCGAGCTGGCGGGCCAGCGCGCTCACATGGTCGATCAGCGTGTCGTCGGGCACGACCTGCCAGATCAGCCCCCAATCGGCCGCCCGCGCGGCGTCGATCGGCTCGGCCGTCAGGCACATGCCCATCGCGCGCGCATGGCCGACCAGGCGCGGCAGCCAGAAGGTGCCGCCCGCATCCGGCATCAGCCCGATGCGCGAGAACGCCTGGATGAAGCTGGCCGACTGGGCCGCGATCACGATGTCGGCGCCGAGCGCGAGGTTGCAGCCCGCGCCCGCCGCCACGCCGTTCACCGCCGCGATGGTCGGCACCGGACAGTCGGTGAGGAGCTTGAGCATCGGCTCGTACTCCTCCTCCAGCGTGCGGGCGAGGTCGATCTCGGCGGCCGAGGTGGCGCCGTTGCCGCCGTCCGCCAGGTCCTGGCCGGCGCAGAAGGCCCGCCCCGCGCCCGTCAGCACGATCACCCGCGCCTCGTTCGGCAGCGTGGTGAGCGCGTCGATCATCGCGCGGCGCATCGGCGAGGTCAGCGCGTTCATGCGCGCGGGCCGGTTCAGCTTGATCATGCCGACCTGGCCGACGAGGTCGACGACCAGCGGCGCGTCCTCGACGGCGGTGAGGGGGGTGGCGGTATCGCTCATCTCGGCCTCCGGGATGGGTGGCGGGGCATCGGCACGCCGAATGGCCTGCCGCTTACGTCAACTTACGCCGCCTTCCACACACCTGAACAGGGGTGCCGCTGCGTCCGCTCGCTCTACAACCAAGGGAGAGAGAGCACATCTGTGGATGCCGATCTCGGGCCAGTCTCGATTGAGCCGGGCATAACCGCGAGTGAGATGGACACCCTTGGTTTGGAACCTGGCACGCCTTCCCCTGTGTAATACTTGAATCTTTATCCGCTTGGATAGAGGGCTATTTAAGGTTCGGGCTTTTAAGGCTCTCATTGACGCAACGAGGCCGCGCTTGCATCTGGTTGAACAGGCAGCGCAATGATCCGTATCTCGCATTGGCGTCAAGTTTTGGTGCCACGCTCGGCGGGCGCCTCGCGCAGGTCGGCGCTGCGGCCTTGCATGGGGCGAGGCACTGATCGATGATCTGGACGTGCGCGGTTACATTGTCATTGCGGAGTCGGTGCGGTGATCGTCAACTTTCTTTTGGACATAGTGATTTTCGTCTCTCCGACGGCAGTGTTTTATGGTTTCTTTTACTTATTTTTTCGATGGCGCCCATGGTATGTTTATCTTTATGGTTTCGTTGTGTGCGTTGGCCAGATGTCATTGCTAATATTTGCAATTTTCAATGACGTATTTTTATCAGCCTTCTTGCAGGGTTATGCAAAGTTCGCGTGGCTCTTTGTGACTATTTTTGCGTCTGGGATCCTGATGGCTCGCTTGAGGGCGAAGCACGACCCGGATTATCGCGACTGGCTATCTGGTGACGATAACTATTGATGATTTGGCTTTTTCTGCAGTTCGAAAGGGCCGCTTTATAAGCTTCTCTCGGCACTCAGGCAGCAGGTTGAAATCTGAATGACTTTGAAGGGAGCGGTGGATGGTGGCTTATTGTCGATTGAGAGCGGCGCGACGCCACATTTCGGGAGCAGAGCTTGGCGCCGGCGCTTTGCCTTTGGTGGTGTTGCCGACGTCACGACTATCCTCAATGACTGCACTTCAGACTGTCAGCTAAGCCCGGAGGGCGCGCTGTGGCTCATTGTACCTCGCCGAGGTAGCCGTTGGCGTTGAGCCAGGCGATGGCGGCGACGACCAGCAGGGCGGCGAGGACGGCGGCGGCGATCTTGGTCCAGCTGTAGGGGCGCTGG
>JBCBPG010000464.1:0-4203 GCA_039820865.1 Pseudomonadota bacterium | reverse complement strand
GCAGGTCGAGCGCGGCGGCGATGGCGAGGAGATCGGCCCAGGCTTCGCGCTTCTTCTCGGGGCTGCGCAGGAGATAGGCCGGGTGGAAGCTGGCCATCCAGGGCAGGCCGGTGGGGCCATGCATGCGCCACTGGCCGCGGGCGCGGGTGATGCCCTGGCTCTCGCCCGCCAGCGCCTTGAGCGGCGTGTTGCCGAGCAGGAGCAGGCGCTCGGGCGCGACGAGGGCGATGTGGCGTTCGACGACGGGCAGGAACAGCGCCGCCTCGGCCGGGGTCGGCGTGCGGTTGGCGGCGGGGCGCCAGGGCAGGATGTTGGTGATGTAGACCGCGCTCTCCGGGGTCTCGGCCGTGCGGTCGAGGCCGATGGCGGCGAGCATGCGGTCGAGCAGCTGGCCCGCGCGGCCGACGAAGGGACGGCCGAGGCGGTCCTCGTCGGCGCCCGGGGCCTCGCCGATGATCATCAGGCGCGCGGCCGGGTGGCCGTCGGCGAAGACGAAGCGCCGGGCGCCGGGCTTGAGCGTCGGCGCCCCGAGCGCCTCGGCCGCCGTCGCCAGCGCGGCGAGGTCCGGGGCGGCGCGGACGGCGCCGTGGGGGTCGTCCCTGTCGCCGGGTGCGGCGGCTGTTGCCGTCGCCGTTGCCGTTGTCGTGGCTGTTGTCGTGGGGGCGGGGGGGCCGCCGTCACGGCGGCCGGGGGGGGGCGGCGCCCGGTCGGTCCCGTCTTCGCCAGGGCGCCCCCGGTCCTCGGCCTGCCTGGCGGCGGGGCGGGTCGCATCAGGCGCCTGGCGCGGCGGCTGCCGATCGGCGTCTCTGGCGTCGGCGCGCGGCGTCGCCGGGCGCGAGGCGGCGAAGCGGTCGATCGGGTGATCGGCGATGGCCTCGTCGGCGCCGAGGTCGACCTGCCAGGCGAGGGCCGCGAGCAGGGCGTCGGTCGGCGGTGGCGCGGCGGTGTCGGACATGGCGCGGACCCTAGCCCGCCCCGCTGCGGCGGTCGAGACGCGACGCCCGGAAGGGCAGAGGGCGCGCCCCCGGACCATGCGCCGGTGACGGCCGCGCGCGTCCCGTCAGGATGGTGCGCGCCACGCCCCCGGCGCGCGCGGGCGGTGCCTTCCCGGCGCCGGACCGGCGGCGCCGGTCCCCGGGCGAGGGGGGCTCGATGCCCCGCTCGCCCGGCCCTGGGGCGGGACGCGAGGGTGCCGGCAGGCGCGGCCGATGCCGCAGGGCCGCCCGCGGACGTCGCGGCGGTGCTTGACGGCGGGAGGTCCGGGATGCTGCACCACGTCGCGGCGGATTGCGCGTGGCGCCATGCTTGGGTAGGGCTGGCGCGGAAGTTGACGTGCGCGTCATGTTTGGATCGTGGCAGCGCCGGCAGGGCGGACGGGACAGAAAGAGGGCGAGGAGCGGGATGGACGGGATCGAGCGCGAGGCAGTCGAGTACGACGTGGTGATCGTGGGGGCGGGGCCGGCGGGGCTGTCGGCCGCGATCCGGTTGAAGCAGATCGCGCCCGATCTCGAGGTCGTCGTGCTGGAGAAGGGCTCGGAGGTCGGTGCGCATATCCTCTCGGGCGCGGTGCTCGATACCTCGGGCCTCGACGCGCTGATCCCGGACTGGCAGGAGCGCGGCGCGCCGCTGCATACCCCGGTGACCGAGGACCGCTTCTACGTCGTGGGGCCGGCGGGGCAGCTGCGCCTGCCCACCAGCCTGATGCCGCCGCTCATGTCGAACCACGGGACCTACATCGTCTCGATGGGCAATGTCTGCCGCTGGCTGGCCGAAGAGGCCGAGGGCCTCGGCGTCGAGATCTTCCCGGGCATGGCGGCGAGCGAGCCGATCGTCGAGGACGGCGTGCTGAAGGGCGTGGTCGCGGGCGAGTTCGGGCGTGACAAGGACGGCGCGCCGGGACCGGCCTACGAGCCGGGCATGGAGCTGCGCGCCAAGTACGTGATGGTGGCCGAGGGCGTGCGCGGCTCGATCGCCAAGCGGATGATCGCCGAGTTCGCGCTCGACAAGGGGCGCGAGCCGCAGAAGTTCGGGCTGGGCATGAAGGAGCTCTGGGAGATCGATCCCGCCAGGCACCGCCCCGGCCAGGTGACGCATACGATGGGCTGGCCGCTGAACGGCAATGCCGGCGGCGGCAGCTTCATGTACCACCTCGAGAACAACCAGGTGTATGTCGGCTTCGTGGTGCACCTGAATTACGAGAACCCGCACCTCTTTCCCTACATGGAGTTCCAGCGCTTCAAGCATCATCCGCTGATCGCGGAGGTGCTGGAGGGGGGCAAGCGCGTGAGCTATGGCGCGCGCGCGATCGTCGAGGGCGGCTGGCAGTCGATGCCCAAGCTGGCCTTCCCGGGCGGTGCGCTGCTGGGCTGTTCGGCCGGCATGGTCAACGTGCCGCGCATCAAGGGCAACCACAACGCGATGCTCTCGGGCATTGCGGCGGCGGAGGCGGCGGCCGAGGCGATCGGCGCGGGCCGTGCGGGCGACGTGCTGGAGGCCTATGAGACGGCGGTGGCCGGGGGGCCGATCGCGGCCGACCTCAAGCCGGTGCGCAACGTCAAGCCGATGTGGTCGGACTATGGGCTGACCGCGTCGCTGGCGCTGGGCGGGCTGGACATGTGGGCCTCGACGGCGATGGGCTGGCTGGGCATGCCGGGGCGGTCGCTCTTCGGCACGATGCGCCATCGCAAGACCGATGCCCAGGCGACGGGCCGGGCCGAGCGCTTCGCCCCCATCGAGTATCCCAGGCCCGACGGGGTGCTGAGCTTTGACCGGCTGACCAATGTCTCGTTCTCGGGGACCAACCACGACGATGCGCAGCCGGCGCATCTGCGGCTGGCCGATCCCGCGATCCCGGTGGCGTGGAACTGGGTGAAGTATGCGGGGCCCTCGGCGCGGTACTGCCCGGCGGGGGTCTACGAGTTCGTGGCCGACGAGGACGCGCCGCATGGCCAGCGCTTCCAGATCAACTTCCAGAACTGCGTCCACTGCAAGACCTGCGACATCAAGGATCCGGCGCAGAACATCACCTGGACGGTGCCGCAGGGCGGCGACGGGCCGAACTATCCCAACATGTGAGGGCAGGCTGGTGGGTGCCCGGTGCCCGGGCGGCGCTGGCGCGCCGACCGGACGCCCGCCCACCCGCCAGCCTGCCGCAGCGGGCTGCGCACGGGACCGTGCGGGGCGCCGTCTCGCCCGGTCGGGGCGGGGCGCTATGTCGCGCTGCATCAACCATGATGGGGAGACCGCCATGACCCTTCGCGCCACGACGACTGCCGCTCTCGTCGCCCTGCCGCTCGTCTTCGCCGTGCCGGGGGCGGCGACGGCCGAGCCGGTGCGCTTCGAGATCGACCCGACGCATACCACGGTCGCCTTCCTGGTCGAGCATATCGGCTATGCCCGCACGCTGGGCTGGTTCACCGAGGTCAGCGGGTCGTTCGTCTACAACGCGACCGAGAAGACGGTGACGGATATCCGGATCGAGGTGAACCCGGCCTCGGTCTTCACCAATGACGAGCGGCGCGACGCGCATGTGCGCAACCCGGACTTCCTGGATGTCGAGGCGCATCCGTCGATCCTGTTCACCGCCGAGGGGGCCGAGGTGACGGGCGAGACGACGGGCATGGTGACGGGCGACCTGACGCTGTTGGGCGAGACCAGGCCGGTCGCGGTCGAGGTCACGCTGAACAAGGACGCGCCCTATCCCTTCGGGCACAAGAAGCGCACGGTGGGTGTCTCGGCCGAGGCGGTGGTCACACGCTCGGAATTCGGGATGGAGTATGCGCTGGGCGGGATCGTCGGCGACGAGGTGACGGTGATCATCGAGGTCGAGGCGATCGCCCAGGACTGACGGGTCGGGGCTGACGGGTCGGGGCTGGCGGGTCTGGGCTGCGGTCGGAGGGTCCGCGGCCGTTCTGCCGGGCAGGTGCGCGTGCCGGGGCGGCCGCCCTTATGCGCGCGGTCGTCCCGCCCTTTCACGTGGTCGATCGCGTGGACGGACTGGCGGTGTTCTTCCGGGCCAACCCGAAGCTGGCCCGACGCTGGCCCGACGCTGGCGGATGCGCCGAGTGCCTGTTTCGTCCTGCGGGCGGTGGCGATCGCGGCGCCGGTGCTGCAGGGCCCTTTCGTTGCGGGGCAGCCGGTCGCGGTGGGCGCCGGGCCCGGCGCGGGCCGGTTGGGGGTCCGTTCGGGGGCGGGCGCGTGCTG
>JBCBPG010000463.1:0-4206 GCA_039820865.1 Pseudomonadota bacterium | reverse complement strand
CCAAAGCGGGGTGAAGGTCATCGCCCGCTTTGGCTGGAGCCGCTCTTGCTGGGGGTTCGCAGGGGCCATCCTCTGACCGCGGAGCGCGAGATCTACGCCAAGGAGGTGCCCGCCGATCTTCTGATCAGGTTCTCGGTTCCCTTCGGGTACGATCTGGAGAAGGACCTCCCGGAGCCGTCGAGCACCGCGGCCGCGACCGTGGGCATCGATGTGAAGTCGGCCCGGTTCGAGACAGTGTGCCGGCATGTCGCACATAGCGATGCCTGCACGATCATCAACGCCATCGCGGCCATGCAGTTCAGGCGGGACAATCTCGGCCTCGATTTCATTGCCTTTCGGGACGAAGGGAGCCTGCGCGAACTCGGCGCCATCACCCGGCCCGAGTATTCGCGCTTTGCCGTTGTCGAGGCGATGCAGCGATACATTCAGCTGACGCCGCCCCGGGGCACCTTTCCCTATGCGTCGCGGGAGAAAGCGCGGGCCTCGGCCATTTCGATGGCGCATAGCTGAGCTTGCATCTCCGACAGGGCTGCGAAAGCGGGCTCTTCGTTCTCCCAACTCATTACAAACATGTCATCCGGCGCGATTTGACGTGCTCTCTCAAATTCTGTGGGCGTAGAATTATGATGGAATATCAACGCCGCGCTCTTCTGAGTGATTGTAAGAAGCGTGAGCATTCGGACTGGTTATAGCCCGCATTCAAACAAGGTATTTCAGAAGGGGAGCCCCTCTCCGTAGCTGCCTTCCTGCACCAGCCGTCGCTCAGGCGGCCTGATAGCGGAAATCATGGCGACGGAGAAAAGACATGCCTGCCAATTTCTTCCTCAATCTGCGCGAGCAACTGACGAACCTGACGACGGAAACGCAAGAAACGACGCGCGACAACCAGACGTTCTTCGTTCGCGGCAATGGCGATATTGAGATTGAAGGCGCCTCGGCTTTCCTGCTGAACAACGATGACGCTCGTCTTCTGAATTTCGGCGACATCATCACCGAGGACGCAGAGGCTGCGATTGCCGTCGAGGGCGAGGATGCGCGGATCATCAATGCGCGCGCCGGTGATATCGAGGCCAATAGCGGGCCGAACGCTCAGGCGACGGCCATCGATGTCACGGGCAGCGCGTCGATCCGCAACCAGGGTGAGATCGAGGGCGACTTCAACGGCATCCGCTTTTCCGGGGAAGAGTCGTCGGGCCGGCTCGACAACCTGCGCCAGGGCACCGTTTCGTCCGACAGCCGGGCCATCGACATTCAGGGCGAGGATGTGACCATCCGGAACTCCGGCACCATTGTCGGCACCGGGGATCAGCGCAACGGCACCGTCTATGCCGATGACGGGGCGCAGGACTACGAGATCAACAACTTCCGAAGCGGCGTGATCGATGCCGGCGAGGGGAACCAGGGCGCCGGTATCTCGCTGTCGCTGGCTGAGGACGGCAACGGCGATGTCAGCATCGACAACAACGGCACGATCGCCGGGCGCGGCCAGGCTGGCGCGGGCGCCGGCACGGCCGGCGATGGCATCCGGCTTGAGGGTGTCCGGGGCGAGGGCTTCGAGCCTGCGCTGTTCGAAGGCACCATCACGAATGCCGGCACTGTCACCTCCGAGAGCACGCAGGGCACCACTGGCGCCTTCCGGGCGGTGAACAATGTCGACTTCCAGGGCGAGCTGGTGAACGAGAAGGGCGGTCTCTTCGCCGGCGCCCAGAACGGCGTCTATTTCGGCTTCGGGGATCATGACGGCGGCTCCTTCGAGAACCGGGGCACGGTGACGTCGGACAGCCGGGCGCTGAACATCGATGGCGAGGGCCTCGAGGTGCTGAACGCGGGCGAGATCGTCGGCACGGGCGACCAGCGCAACGGTACCGTCTACGCCGACGGCACGGCGGACGACTTCAGCTTCGTCAACACCGAGACGGGTTTGGTCGATGCCGGTGCAGGCAATCAAGGTTCGGGCTTCGGCGCGGAGATCGGCGGGGCTGCGGACGCCGCGAACACCTTCACGCTGGAGAACGACGGCACCATCCAGGGCCGCGGGCAGGCTGGTGCGGCGAGCAACCTGGCGGGCGATGGCGTTCGCATCGGCAATGTCGGCAACACCGGCACCGCCGAGGTCGAGCTCGATAACAGCGGCATCATCGCGTCGGAAAGCGCGCAGGGCACGACGGCAGGCATCCGCTTCGTGAACGGCATCTCGTTCTCGGGCGAGCTCAACAATTCGGGCACGATCTCGGGCGTTCAGAACGGCCTCTACTTCGGCAATCCGGTGAACGGCGTTGGTGCGGACCATTCCAACGGCGTGGTGAACAACCTCGAGGGCGGGGTGATCTCGTCGGACAGCCGGGCACTGAACATCGACGGTTTCGGCCTCACCGTGAACAATGAGGGCGAGATCGTCGGCACCGGCGACCAGCGGAATGGCACCGTGTACTCGGACGGGACGGCCGACGGCTACAGCTTCACCAATGCCGAGACGGGCGTGGTGGATGCCGGGATCGGCAACAACGGCTCGGCGGTGTCGCTCCAGACCGGCGATGTCGACGGCGATGTCGTGTCGGCCAGCCTGTTGAACGAGGGTTTGTTCCAGGGCCGTGGCGACGCGGCGGAAGGGAACACTGTTGGCGACGGACTGCGCGTGTTCAGCAGCGTCGATGATGTGAGCTTCGACGGCGAGATCTTCAACGAGGGGCTGATCGCGGGTTCGACGGACTCCGATGTTGCGGCGGGGCTGCGGGTCGATGGGGGCGTGACCGTTCTCGGCACCATCACGAACGAAGGCGAGATCCGGGGCACGGTGAACGCGATCGACGCGACCGATGGCGGGTCGATCACCTTCGTCAACGAGAGCGACGGCGTGGTGAACGGCAATGTCCTGCTGGGCGACAGCGCCGATAGCCTCACCAATCTCGGCACCATCAACGGCGATATCGATGGCGGGGGCGGAGACGACGAGATCCTGGCGGGCGATGGCAGCAACACCCTCGTGGGCGGCCTCGGCGACGATACGCTGGATGGAGGAGAGGGATCGGACACGGCCGATTTCTCCGACATCGATGTGGGCGTCACGGTCGATCTCGGCCCGGACGGCAACGGCACTGCAACGCGGGATACCGGGTTCTCGGTGTCGGTCGTCGACCAGGTGGTCTCGGCCCCCGACCAGTTCGGCTCGGCAATTGCGGATGGGGCGGGCTTTGTGGAGGAGGCCGTTGCCGGCAACCTCTACTACAACATCCACACGGCCGACTTTCCGGGCGGCGAGATCCGCGGGCAGCTTCTGGTCGAGAGCGATGTGACCGAGGGCGACATCCGCACGATCGAGCTTGCTGGCGGCCTCGATGCGGCGCAGGAGCCCGGGCCCACCTCGGACAGCCTTGCGACAGGCGAGGCGACGGTGACGATCACGCAGAACCTGGTGACGGGCGAGGTGAGCTACTCGAGCGAGCTGAGCGTCACCGGTCTCAACGAGGCGGACCTGCTGACGCCGATCCCCGGCACCGTCTCGGCGATCCACCTGCACAACGCGCCGAGCGGTCAGAACGGCCCCGTGGTGCAGGACACGCTCGTGGATGCCGGCGCTACCCTCGATGCGTCCCCGAACGCCACGGGAACCGGGGTGCTGGGCCTCGACGTGATCGATAACGTGCTCGAGACCGACACGCTCGTCTCCATCGAGAACGTGATCGGGTCGGACGACAACGACATCATCACCGGCAGCGATGACGGCAACGTTCTGAGTGGTGGCGATGGTGACGACGTGCTGCGCGGTGAGGGCGGCAACGACGTGCTCATCGGCGGGGCGGGGGCGGATGTCTTCCAGTTCGCGCCCGGAGACGGCACCGATCTGGTGCTCGACTTCGAGATCGGCGTCGATCTGCTCGAGTTCGAGGGCCTGGCACCGGGGTTCGACCTTGCTGCGAACACCACACAGGACGGCGACGACGCTATCATCTCGCTCGGCGATGGTGCCGTGCGGCTCGAGAACGTCGATGCCTCACTGCTCGACGCAAACGACTTCATCGTTTGACCGAGGGGGGAGCGGGTGGCGGCGATGCCGCCGCCCGCAACCATGCCTTTCCAAGAAGACCTTTCCGACGACGCAGGGCAGCGACGTTTCAGGCGCCTTTCATCGCCTCGCACATTCCGCCCTGCCCCTTTCGCCCTATCCCGTCCGCTCTGGCGCTTCCCCGGCCGTCCCCGCGCGCAATG
>JBCBPG010000462.1:0-4211 GCA_039820865.1 Pseudomonadota bacterium | reverse complement strand
GCCAGCGAGGCGCGGAAGACGAGGCTGTCGAGCGAGAGGATCCTCAGATAGGCCGCGATCGCCGCACGGTCCCCGGCCTCGGGGCGCAGCTCGACCGTCATGCCGCCGCTCTCGACCAGCGCCGTGGTCGCGATCGGATGCGTGATCGGAAGCGGCGCGGCCATGTCGCCCGGCGACGTGCCATGAGCGGCCCCGGACGCTGTCCCGTCCGCAGTCCCGCGGTCGGCCGCCTTTCCTGCACCCGCTCCGTCGCGGGTCCCGTCCTTGCGCGCCATTACCCGTCCCGCCTGCCGTGCCCGGGCCGGCTACCGTGCCGTCCCTGCCTTGAACTTAAAGGGCGCCGCCAGTATCGCAATCCATCGACGCCGTCCGCGACACCGCTTCGCCGGTCGGCGCGGTCCGGCTGCGAGGAGACGCGCCCCCATGCTGACACGCCCCCCCGGCCGCCGACAGGCCGCCGGTGCTCCCATCCTCGCCTCGGCGCTGGTCCTGGCGCTCGGCGCTGCCGGCTGCAGCCCGGTCGTGACCAACCACGGCTATGCGCCGCCCGAGGAGCGCGTGGCCCAGGTCGTCGCCGGCGTCGACACGCGCGGCTCGGTCCGGCGCAAGCTGGGCCGTCCCGTGGCGACCGGTGCCTTCAGCGAGGACGGCTGGTACTACGTCTCGACCACCGTCGAGCGCCGTGCCTTCTATGCCCCCGAGATCACCGAGCGCCGGATCGTCGCCGTCAGCTTCGACGGGCGCGACAGGGTGGTCGCCGTCGACCGCTTCGGCCTGGAGGACGGCAAGGTCGTCGATCTCGAGACGCGCACGACCCCCACCTTCGGCCGCCAGCTCACGATCCTGCAGCAGGTCCTCGGCAACATCGGCTCGCTCGAAGGCTTCGTGGAGAGCGCGAACAACTGACGGGAGCGGGCGCCCCGGAGACGGGAGTGCCGGCGCCCGCGGCCCCCTGCGACAGCCTAGAGCGCATTCCAACCTGACGTGAGCACGGGCGCCCTGCCCACCCACGTCAGGATAGGCCCAGGCGGATGAACATCCCGTTGCGTCCACGCGTCCGGCACCGGGCGCTGAAAGGGGACGGGTTCGCGGCAACGATGACGTGAGAGGGCGCGAAGGCGGGCGTTTCCGGTCGGTCGGAAACTGCTCTAAAGCATTTTCCGACCAGACTGAATCAGTCTGGCGACAAGAAAATGCTGCAATCGAAAAAGCCTGGAGTGCGAGACCTGACGCAGTCAGGTCGGCAAGCGCTCTAGGCGCCGGGGTGTGACTTTTGCGCGAACGCTGCCGGGCGAGGGGGCGCAACGGCGCCTGGGGGCGTTGGCCGGATCTTCAGCGACTCGGCCCTAAGCTGTCGTGGGAGGGCGCGGGCGCGGCCGATCGTGACGGCGGCGATGACGGCGCCGGCCACGGCGGGCGTCAGGCCGGGCCGGCATCGGCGCTGTCGTTGCGGCGTGACAGGTGCAGCCAGGCCAGCGCCGCCATCGCCAGCGTCACCATCGGCAGCATCGCCGCCTGCACCGCCTCCCAGCCGAAGGCGTTCAGCATCGCGCCCGAGCCGAGCGAGGCCACCAGCACCAGCGCCATCATCGCGAAGTCGTTGGCGCCTTCAAGCCGCGGGCCGGCACCCTCGGGCGCGGCTTCGGCCAGCATCGCGGTCGACCCGATGAACCCCAGGTTCCAGCCGAGGCCGAGCAGGATCAGCGCGCCGTAGAAGTTGGCGAGCGCGATGCCGGACAGCCCGATACCCACCGCCAGCGCCACGCAGAACAGCCCCGCCGCGATCACCCACTCGGGCCCGAAGCGTGCCACGATCGAGCCGGTCACGAAGGAGGGCGCGAACATCGCCAGCACATGCGCGCGCACCACGTCGGCCGAGGCCCCCGTCGCGAAGCCGCAGGCCAGCATCGCCAGCGGCGTCGAGGTCATCATGAGCGTCATCGAGGCATAGGTGACCATGCCGCAGAAAATGGCGACCGCCACCCGAGGCCGGGCGACCGCGCGCATGAGCGGCATCGCCGGTGCGGGGCGACCCTCGCTCGGCCCCGCTGACGTCCCGACCGGTGCGAGCAGGACGAAGGGCAGGACGCCGAGCAGCATCACGACCCCTGTCGCGGCATAGGCGCCCGCGTAGGGCACCGGTTCGAGCGCATCGCCGAAGGTCTTGACCAGTTCCGGACCGACCAGCGCCGCGACCAGCCCACCGCCCAGCACCAGCCCGATCGCGCGGGCCCTGAACGCCGGGTCCGCCCCCTCGGCCACCGCGAAGCGATAGAGGTTCTGGCCCGCGATGTAGACGCCGATCATCATGCTGGCCGCGCAGTAGAGCGCGAAGGACTGCTGGTCGATCGCGTGGACCGCGAGGAAGGCGCCCGTCACGCCGGTCGCGCCGGCCGCGAGGAACCCGCTCCGCCGCCCCGCCCGCGCCATCAGCGCCGAGATCGCGGGCGCGCCCAGCATCGATCCTGCAACCATCATCGAGATCGGCAGCGTCGCCAGCAGCGCCTCGTCGGCCAGCAGCTGACCGACCAGCCCGCCCAGGATCATGTGCACCGGCAGCATGGCGCCCGCGATCGACTGCGCCCAGGCGAAGATCGCCAGCCGGCGCCAGCGCGGGGGCATCGAGGCGATCACGCGATCCTCCCCCGTGGCCGTCCCGCCGCCTGCGGCCGTCCCGCTCCCGGCCACAGCGTCGGCCGCAGGACGGCTGAGGATCGCGCTGTCGATGCAATGGACCATGGCGGTACGGTAGGGTCGGCCTCCGCCCACGCCCACGTCAGGCTGCGTGCAATCGATCCCATCGCCACTACCGAGGGGCGAGCTCGCCGGGACGGGCCTCGCGCGCCATGTGGTCGAGCACGCCGTTGACGAAGCGCGGCTCGCGCCCGTCGGGATAGAAGGCCTTGGCGATGTCGACATACTCGCCGATCACCACCTTGGCCGGGACGTCAGTGGCACCAACCAGCTCCCAGCCGGCGGCCCGCATCAGCGCCCTGAGCGTCGCGTCGATGCGGTGCAGCGACCAGCGCGCGACCAGCGCATCGTCGGTCAGATGGTCGATGCGCACCTGCTCGCGCTGGACGCCGCCCAGGATCGCGCGGAAGTGATCGACGTCCGGGTCGGGATAGCGCAGCCCCTCGACGTCGGTGCCGAGGCGGTGCGCCTCGAACTCGTCGCGGACCTCGGTCCAGGATCCGCCGGCGACCTCCATCTGGTAGAGCGCCTGCACCGCCGCCAGCCGCGCGGCCGCGCGGGCAAGCCGCGCCGGCGCGCGCCCACCGCCCGCACCGCCGGCACGAGCCGCCCGGTCGCGGCCTTCGACGCGTGCGGGCGCATCCGCGGCGGTGCTGCCGTCGGCCGTGCCGGCCCGCTTCGCGGTGTCCTCGTCGCCCATCGCCGTCGTTGTCCGTGCCGTCTGTGCCGGCGACCGCCCGACGCGGCCGCCCGTGCCCCCGGGCGCGGTCTCGGGCCCGGACGTCGTGGCGTGCATGACCCCCTCTCGGGGCCTGCGCAAGGGTCTTGGGCCGGGCAGCGGGTTTGCCGCTCAGGCCCTGGTCGCGCCCTCGCCGGTATCGGCCAGCAGGATACCACCCTGTCGGCCGCTGGCGCCCGCGCCCTTACCCGCCGCGTCGCCCGCAGGCGGCGCCGGCTGGCCGCGGAAGCGGCGGGCCAGCGCGACGAGATGCAGGCAGGCGGCGGCCGCGCCGCCGCCCTTGTCCTGCCCGCCGGGTGCGGCGCGCACCTCGGCCTGTGCGCGGTTCTCGACCGTCAGGATCGCATTGCCGATGGCGAGCCCGCGCTCGACGCCCAGCAGCGTCAGCCCCCGCGCGCTCTCCTCGCAGACGGTCTCGTAATGCGTCGTCTCGCCGCGGATGATGCAGCCGATCGCGATGTAGCCCTCGAAGCCGCGCCCGTCGGCCGCCAGGCGCACCGCCGTCGGGATCTCCAGCGCGCCAGGCACCTCGATGACCTCGACACCGGCGCCGGCCCCGGCCAGCACGGCCGTCGCGCCCGCGATCAGGTCATCGGCGATCGCGCGGTAATACGGCGCCGCGACGATCAGCACCCGCGGTGCGGGATCGAGGGTCGGCAGCGCCAGGGTGCCCGCATCGCTCTCTTCGGCCATGTCGTCCTCCGCTCCGCGCCCGCCTGCCCCAGTTCCAGCGCCGATTTCAGCGCCGGCGGGGGATCGGCCGGGTGTCCACGATGCT
>JBCBPG010000461.1:0-4218 GCA_039820865.1 Pseudomonadota bacterium | reverse complement strand
CTGGCGACAAGAAAATGCGGCAATCAAAACAGCCTAGAGCGCGAGACCTGACGCAGTCAGGTCGGCAAGCGCTCTAGCGCGGCTATGGCCGCTCGACTGCGGGCCCGCGCTGCCGCCCGATCCCGCGCGCTATCTCGACACGCTGGTCGATCTCGCCACGGGGCGGCTGTCGGCGGCGCTGGAACGCGCGCGGCTTCCTGCACGCGACCGGGCGGTTCGACGAATGGGAGGCGGCGACGGTCGAGGCGGTCGCGCGACATGCCCCGCCGGCCGACGCCCTGGCCCTGGTGGACGACGCGATCGCGCGCTGGGGCGACGCGCGGCCGCTCCGCCTGGTCAGGCGGGGCCTGGTCGAGGGGCGGATCCTGGCGGCGGCCTGAGCACCCGGGCCCGCCGCTCTCGGCTGCGGGAGGGTTCCTGGACGGTGGACGGTGGCGTCCGGCCCCGGTCCGGCCTGAAAGTCGGGCGGGCCGACCATCGGTCCCGCTGCGTGGCGTCAGCGCTCCGCAAGCCATGCGGCAACGTCGTCCGTGACGTCGTCTGACAGCGCCGGCACCGCGTCGGCCAGGGCAGTCTTGCCGCGGCTCGCCAGGACGGCCGTAGCGGCGACAGCGGCCGGTTCGCGCTCACGTGAGTGTCCGGGCATGCCGACCACGGCGTCGGAAAGTCCGTCGAGCGCTGTCAGGCAGAGCGCTTCCAGATCCTCGCGCGGTGCCGGACCCCGCCGTTGCGTGTCGCGCGACCAGGCGCCTGCGGACTGGCCGATCCCGATGCACAGGCCAGGCTGCAGGGTTGACCATGGCATGGTCGGCTGTCGGCGGCAGAGATCGACGAGATGCGGGACCGCCGCGCAGGCCACTGGACGGACGTTGTCCTGATGGCAGCGCGAGTGGCGGGGCCCGGACCCGCAAGCGATACGGTCCGGCGCTTCTTCGCGGGCGGTGAGCCTTGCAGGGATGTCGCCCGCTGGGCCGCAGGCGTGATGCGACGCGGCCCGGCGGGGACTGTCCAGGGCGAGCATGCCCGCCGGGTGCGCGCCGCGCCGGTCAGTGGCCGAGGATCTGGCTCAGGAACAGCTTGGTGCGGTCGGACTTGGGGCTGAGGAAGAACTCCTCGGGCTCGTTCTGCTCGACGATCTGGCCCTGGTCCATGAAGATCACGCGGTTCGCGACCTGGCGGGCGAAGCCCATCTCGTGCGTGACGCAGAGCATGGTCATCCCCTCCTCGGCGAGGCTGATCATGGTGTCGAGCACCTCCTTGATCATCTCGGGGTCAAGGGCCGAGGTCGGCTCGTCGAACAGCATGATGCGCGGGCGCATGCAGAGCGCGCGGGCGATGGCGACGCGCTGCTGCTGGCCGCCCGAGAGCTGGCCCGGGTACTTGTTCGCCTGCTCGGGGATCTTGACCTTGGAGAGGAAGTGCATCGCCACCTCCTCGGCCTCCTTCTTGGGCGTCTTGCGCACCCAGATCGGCGCCAGCGTACAGTTCTCGAGGATCGTGAGATGCGGGAACAGGTTGAAGTGCTGGAACACCATGCCGACCTCGGCACGGATCTTGTCGATGTTCTTGAGATCCGAGTTGAGCTCGATGCCGTCGACGATGATGTCGCCGGCCTGGTGCTCCTCGAGGCGGTTGATGCAGCGGATCAGCGTCGACTTGCCCGAGCCCGACGGGCCGCAGATGACGATGCGCTCGCCGCGGTTCACGGTGAGGTTGATGTCGCGCAGCACGTGGAAGTCCCCGTACCACTTGTTCATCGTCTTGATCTGGATGACCTCCTCGTCCGAGACGGTCATCTTCGAGCGGTCGACCTCCTGCTCCTCGGCAGTGGGGGCGTCGGCGACGGCGGCGTCGGTCATGATCTCTCTCCTTTACGCCGGTCTTGACGCCGGCCCATCCCCAGGTTGATCGGCACTGGGCGCCGATCGGTTCCAGATTGATCGGCGCCTAGCGCCGATCCGTTCCAGCTTGATCGGCGCTCAGCGCCGATCGGTGGCGAGCTTGCGCTCGAGGTACATCGAGTATCGGGACATCGCGAAGCAGGCGACGAAGAAGAAGAACCCCACGAAGATGTAGAACTCCCAGATGATGCCGTTCCAGGCGGCATCGGCGCGGGTGGTCGAGATCAGCCCGATCGGGTCCAGAAGACCGATGACGACGACCAGCGTGGTGTCCTTGAAGAGGCCGATGAAGGTCGAGACGATGTTGGGGATCGAGACCTTCAGCGCCTGCGGCATGACGATGAGCTGCGTGGCCTGCCAGTAGTTGAGGCCCATCGCGTCGGCCGCCTCGAACTGGCCGGGCGGCAGCGATGCCAGGCCGCCGCGCACCACCTCGGCCATGTAGGCCGAGGCGAAGGCGGTCACCATGATCACCACGCGCAGCACCAGGTCGAGGTTCGAGTCCGGCGGGAACAGGTAGGCCAGCACCGAGGAGGCCACGAAGAGCAGCGTGATCAGCGGCACGCCGCGGATGAACTCGATGAAGATGATGCAGACCGACTGGATGAAGACCAGGCCCGAACGGCGGCCGAGCGCCAGCAGGATCCCGATCGGCAGCGACAGCACGATGCCCGCGACGCCGATGATGGTGGCCAGCAGGAAGCCGCCGAGATCCTTCGATTCGATCTTCTCCAGCTCGAGGAAGGGCAGGCCCTCGCCCTCGGCCGGCGCGAGGCCGAGGATCTGCATCAGCAGGTAGGCCACCAGGAAGAACCAGACGAGCCCTGCAAGGACGGCGGCGGCCAGCGGCGCATGGCCCTCGTAGGGCGCGAGCATCGGGGGCAGCTTGCCCCTGACCGCGGTCGAGACCGCTTCGGCGCCGTAGGTGTAGACCGCCCAGCCGACCGGCAGCGCCAGGAGCTTGAGGATGTAGCCGCCCGTCCCGAGCTCGGTCATGAAGATCGCGCCGATGAGCGACGAGGCCAGCGGGAACAGGAGCGCGAGCCAGAGTGCCGCGCCCACGAGGCCCGCGATCAGGGTCACGGGCATGCGCTCGGTGATCCCGGGGCTCGCCTGCTCGGCCAGTCGCTTGGCACCGTTGGCCGCGCCGATCGCCACCAGCGGCGTGATCAGCAGCATCAGCGGCGACCAGAAATCGCCGCCCCAGATCAGCCAGTAGGCAACGAACGGGTAGCAGGCCGAGAAGATCAGGCCGTAGGGGCGGATGCGCGTCCAGGTGTCGGCCGAGACGCCCGGCATCTCGTCGAACAGCGCAAAGGCGAAGGCCACGAGCATCAGGATGAAGGCCAGGTTCGGCCGCCAGCGCTCATCGGCCGGGTAGAAGCCGTAGATGAACTGGTCGAAGCGCTCGACGATGACCGCCCAGCAGGCGCCCTCGCCCAGCGCGCGGCACTCGCTGAGCGAGGTGGCGAACCACACCGCGTCGATGAAGGCCCACTGCATGATGCCCGGCACCGTCCAGAGGATCAGGCCCAGGATCAGGATCGTGATGGCCGAGTTGACGGGGCCACGGAACAGGTTCTCGCGGACCCAGCCTAGGGCGCCCGAGGTCGAGGCCGGGGGCGCCGAGGGCCCCAGCATCTCGGTGCGGACGAAGGCGCGGTCGGGGGTGGTGTCGCTCATGGCTCAACCCTCCTTCGGGACGCGGTGGAAGAACGTGATGTTCGGGCGCGGCGCCATCATCGTGTAGCCGAAGATCCCGAGGCGCATCGCCGCCGTCAGCACCACCAGCACCGTCCCCGGCACGCCCGGCACCAGCGCGCTGAACGGGAAGCCCAGCAGGACGGCGAAGACGAAGACCAGGAACTCGAGCGCCACGAAGTCGATGAAGCGCGCGTTCTTGAACAGGCAGGTCATCAGCGCCGCGAAGCTGACCGCCATCATGCCGAGCGCGGCGATCTTGGTGCCCATGCCCCATTCCCAGTAGCTGGGCCGGGTCTCGCTCGCCCCCTCGATGAAGACGTAGCTGAGCAGCGCCAGCAGCCACAAGCCGTAGAACAGCCAGTAGAGGTTGAGCTCGAGGCGGATGCCGTAGTTGGGCCGCATCAGCGCATCGCCCTTGTTGATCTTCTCCCACGGCCCCGAGAAGCCGTCGACGAAGCCGCGGATCGAGAGCCCCGCGCCGTAGGTCGAGGTGCGCTCCACCAGCTTCGAGTTCTCGTTGTAGAGGTTCATGATCGCCGCGATCGACAGCGAGATCGTGAGATACACCGCCATGCCGAGGCCCAGCGTCTCGAACTCGCGCCCCGTCTGGTTG
>JBCBPG010000460.1:0-4224 GCA_039820865.1 Pseudomonadota bacterium | reverse complement strand
GCGCGCAGCGTGCCGTTGCGGAGCTCGAAGTCGCCGCGCGTGGCGACCAGCGGCGCCGAGATGCCGTAGGCACGCCCCTCGAGATCGAGGGCGAGCCCGGTGCGGCCACTCTCGATCGCGCGGATCGCGCGCTGCAGCGCGGCCGTGCTGTCGGGCGGGGTGCTGCGGTCCGTCACGCCGACCGCGCCGAAGTCCGAGGTCCGCGCGGTCTGGGCCCCGGCCGTCCCCGCGACGAGCGCGCCCGTCCCCGCGATCAGGAAGCCGCGCCGGTCGCTTCGCACCATTTGTCTGTCTCCCGCACCATGGCTATGGTCCCGGCCGTCCAGCCCGAGGAGTTGTTCCACAATGCCATCCATGGCCTGCCCCCCGTCCGATCGCAATCGTCCGACACGGCGCAACGGCTTGCAGGCCGGGGCAGGCGCAGACGGCGCCGGGGCGCCGCGGCCGGTCCGGACCGCCCTGCCGGCGCGTCCGCGCTGAGATGGCGCGCCTTCTCATCCATGCCGGCATCCACCGGACCGGCACGACCAGCCTGCAGCGCCTGATGGCGGCCAACCGCGCGGCGCTGGCCGAGCGGGGCGTCCACTACCCAGGGTCGGGCCCGCATCACCAGCCGCTGGCCTGGCGGCTGAAGAACGGCAAGTCGGACAGCGCGGATGTCGAGGCCCTGCTGGCCGAGGCACCGGAGGGCGCGCTCGTCGTGCTGAGCGGCGAGGACTTTGCCACGCATCGCAACCTCGACTGGCTGAAGGCACTCGTGGCAGAGCACGAGGTCCGCGTGCACTTCTACCTCCGCCGCCAGGACCACTGGCTCAACTCCTGGTACAACCAGCACGTCAAGTGGCCGTTCGACGCCCGCAAGTGCCAGATGGCGCCGACAGAGTTCCTCACGACACTGAACGACTACCACTGGCTCGATTTCGACGCGCTGACCCGGCGCTGGATGGACGCGGCTGGGGACGGGAACGTCACGATCGCGCCGGTCGGCAAGGGGCAGGTGGATGACGTGACCGCCGACTTCCTCGCGCGGATCGCCATCCCGCCCGAGGCGCTGGTCTTCGAGGCGGACCGCCAGAACAGCAGCATGCCGGTCCAGGCGCTGGAGATCGCGCGCTGCCTCGGCCTGTACGACATGGACGGCGATGCGCGGTTCCGGGCGGTGCGTGCCCTCGGCAAGGCGCTCGCGGACAAGGGCCCGAACACCTCGATGGTCTTCACGCCCGAGGAACGCCGCGCTGTCCTCGACCGCTTCGTGGCCTCGAACGCCGCGACGGCGGCGCAGTTCCTCGGCCAGGACACCCTCTTCACCGAGGCCGAACCGGCCGACGACGCGCCGTTCTACCGCTTTCCCGAGATGTCGCACGAGGAGCTGCTGCGCGAGTGGATCGCCCCGGTCGTCCGCACGCTTGTCGAGCGACGAAAGCCCTAGTCCGGGGGTTTTTGCACCGCAGCGTGTTTGACAGTCTCCGAGTGCACGTCTAGAGGGTGGGCCTCAAGCGAGGGACGGGCAGCGGACCACACGCATGGGTGGCGGCGTTGCCCTACACGGGGCCGGTGATGGGGTTCACTACGTCCGAAGGCGCTGTTTGCAACACTTCGACGATCTCCTGCCACCGACGGCATGCCCCGGGCACGACCGGGTTCGCGACGGTCCCGTTCGGCCGCCGGATCGACGCTGCGCATGACCCCGGCCACCAGGCCCGGCCCGTACAAGCAGGGTCGCCCGGACGGGGGTCGGGCGCCTGCACGAGCCTGTTTTCCCGAGGAGGTCCCGGTGCCGGGTTCGCACCGAAGCTCCGAGAAAGCCCTTTTGACCCGAGCCTTGAGAGGACTTCGCCATGAAGCTCCTGTTCTTTATCCTCGCGCATGACTGCCCGGACAACGTGATCGACCTGGCCCGCACGCTCGTCGATGCGGGCAGCGACGCCCACGCGATGATCCACTTCGACGCCAACGCGCGCGAGGAGGACTATCAGCGCCTCGTGGCCGCGACGTCCATGTCCGACCGCATCACGCTTGCGAAGAACCGGGCGAGCTGCCGCTGGGGCGGCTACGGCCTGGTGCAGGCCGTCCTCAACATGATCGAGGAGGTGTCGGAACTCGACATCAGCCCCGACTACGCGATCCTCCTCAGCGGCGCCTGCCTGCCCTGCCGCCCGATCGCCGCGCTGGAGCGGTTTCTCGACGAGAACCGCGGCCACGAGTTCATCGAGACCGCGGACGAGCGCTGGATGGTCGCCGGCCTGCGCCACGAGCGCTACAGCCTGTTCCACGTGTTCGACATGATCCGCCAGCCGCGCCTCGAGAAGGCCTCGGTCGCGCTGCAGCGCAGGCTGCGGATCCGTCGGCGCTTTCCCCGCGGGCTCAAGCCCCGCTTCGGCTCGCAGTGGTGGGCACTGACCTGGTCGACCTGCCGGGCGCTCTCGACCATCGCCCAGCAGAACCCGGCGACGATGCGCTTCTTCAGGACCGTGTTCATTCCCGACGAGATCGCGATCCAGTCGATCGTCTACAGCCTCTGCCCGGCCGAGCGGATCGCGGGCCACAACCTGGTGCACTGGCAGTTCACCGACCAGGGCAAGCCGGTGGTCTACTTCGACGACCACGTCGACTATGTGCCCCGCATCCAGGCGTTCTTTTTCCGAAAGGCGGCGCCCGGCGCGTCGAAGCTCCGCCGCTTCTGCCACGAGATCGCGGCCCGTAACGATGACGGACAGACGCCGGATCTGAGGGCGCCGTCGATCGACTATGAGATCAAGGTGCGGGCGCAGACCAGTTTCCCCGTGCCCGGTCAGATCTTCTATCGCGACCAGCATACCGACATGGAAGCTTCGGTCCTGCGCCGGGTCGAAGAGCCCTACGTCCTGCTCTACGCGCCCGAGGCGACGGGGCGTGCCCTGCTGCACCGGCTGCGGGGCGGTGCCTTCGAGCCGCTCGGCGCGCTGTTCGCGCCGGGCGAGGTGGACTTCGGCGACGGGCGCGAGAACTACCTGGGCCTCAAGCGCGGCGAACACGCGATCCGCGACGTGCACCAGGCGCTGTATCTCGCCCGGGTGCGCCGCCGCGCGACGGGCGTGCCGGTGCTGCTGGTAACCCCCGGCGAGGAGCCCGCTCTGCTCGGCTCGATGCTGCAGGACCATCGATGTCTCGTGGTCGCCTGCCTGCCGCAGGCGCGCAGTATCGACGAAGCGATCGGCCGGTCGCTCGTGGCCGGCGAGGTGCCGGTCTACAGCGGTGTGCCCGAAGGCGCCGTCGAACAGGTCGTGCTGCAGATGCGTGCCGAGAAGCTGCCCGATCCGGCGCGCTGGCTCTTCAAGATCGCCAACGACCAGGACAGCGGCAACGACCGGGTCCTGGCCGTTCCCATGGGCGCGGACGAGAAGGCGCGCCACCGCGTCTTCAGCCGCGGCCTGATGGGGTCGGCCTTCAAGGACCAGGACTGGTTCGAGGCGCTGGGACGGATCATCGCGGCGGACTGGCCCTCGACCGCGGCCAGCGTCGCCGAGACCGCGCCGCCAAACCTCCGGGCGCTGTGATGAAGAAGATTGCCAAGCTGGCGCGGGACATCCGCCTCTACCATTCCCTGGCTGCCGAGGACCGGCGGGCGGGCAGGGACCTGACGCTGGTCCAGGACAACCTCGCCGGGCTCGGTCCGCGCGACATCGTCCTCGTGGTCTGCCTGCGCAATGAACGGATGCGTCTGCCGGCCTTCGCCGAACATTACCGCAGGATCGGCGTCCGGCATTTCATGCTGATCGACAATGATTCCGAAGACGATCTGATGTCCTGGGCGTCGGCGCAGAGTGATGTTTCAGTCTGGCACACATCGGCGAGCTACCGCGGTTCGAACTTCGGCATGCTTTGGTGCAATGCGTTGCTGCGGCGCTACGGGGTGGGCCGCTGGTGCGTGGTCGTCGATCCCGACGAATTTCTTGTCTATCCCCACATGGAGACGCGCGACCTGGCCGCGCTCACGCGCTTTCTCGACGACGACGGCCGGCCCTGCATGCACACGGTGATGCTCGACGCCTACAGTGATCTTCCACTGGGCGAGACGGTGCTGCACGAGGGAGAGAACCCGTTCGAGCTGTGCCCTTATTTCGATGGTGATGGATATCTCCAACGCCAGGGCTGGGGCCACGGCAACTGGATCAGGGGCGGGCCGCGCCTGCGTGTTCACTTCCGCGATGCGCCACAGAACGCGCCCTCGCTCAACAAGATTTC
>JBCBPG010000459.1:0-4240 GCA_039820865.1 Pseudomonadota bacterium | reverse complement strand
GGTCATCGGACGCCACAGCTGGACCGAGTCGATCACGGGCATGCTGACCGCGCCCGTCGTGATCTACCTGCTGTTCGAGGTCGCGCTGACCAAGTACCTGCCCAAGGGGCTGCCCTTCTTCGAGGACCTGTTCCTCGTCGTCGACGGCATCCGCTACGACATCCAGTACGGGCCCAATGCGGGGCTGATCGGGGGGCTCCTGGCCATCAACGTCCTCGGCGGCATCGCCGTCGGCGTCTGGGCCTCGCGGCGCGGGATCAACGGGCTGGTCGCCGCGCTCGGCTCGATGGTCGTGACCCCCGTCCTCGGCGCCGTCGCCGTCCACTACCTCAGCCGTCGCCCGGCCGCCGGCTGATCCAGGCAGTGAGCGCGCCCGCCGGAGGCGCTCGCGGTCCAACAACAGAGCAATCACGAGGAGACGCCCGGTGATCGAAACGGTTCTGATGCCCCTGGGTTCGGGCCTCCTGCAGTCCTTCGAGCCGCTGAACCTGTTCATGATCTTCGCCGGCTGCCTGGCGGGACTGTTCGTGGGCGCGATGCCGGGGCTCGGCTCGGTCAACGGCGTGGCGGTGCTGCTGCCGATCACCTTCCTGGTGCCGCCGACGGCCGCGATCATCTTCCTCGCCGCGCTCTACTACGGCGCGATGTATGGTGGCGCGGTCTCCTCGATCACACTCGGCATCCCGGGTGCCTCGACAGCCGTGGCCACGGTGTTCGACGGCAGACCCATGGCACAGTCGGGCCGTGCTGACGGGGCGCTGATGGCCGCTGCCATCGCCTCCTTCATCGGCGGCACGGTCTCGATCCTGCTCTTCACCTTCTTCGCGCCGCCGCTGGCCGAGTTCGCGCTCCGCTTCGGACCACCCGAGGAGTTCGCCCTCATGGTGCTCGCCTTCGCCACCTTCATCGGGCTCGGCGGCGACGACATTCCAAAGACGGCGATCTCGATCCTGATCGGGCTGGTGATCGCGGCGGTGGGCTTCGACATCATCTCGGGCCGGCCGCGCCTCGACTTCTTCGACATGTCCGAACTGCAGCGCCCGATCCAGTTCATCGTGCTGGCGATCGGCATCTACGGCATCGGCGAGATGCTCTGGACCATGGAGCACACCAAGGGCGCGGTGCAGATCCACAAGGTCAACATGACGCTGAAGCGGATGAAGGAGAACCTGCTCGCGGTGAAGGACTATATCCGCCCCGCGACCGCCGGCTCGATCCTCGGCTTCTTCGTCGGCACCCTGCCGGCGGCGGGCGCGACACCCGCCTCGCTGATGTCCTATGGCCTCGCCAAGGGCTTCTCCAAGGACCCCGACAGCTTCGGCAAGGGCAACGTCGCGGGCGTCGCCGCGCCCGAGGCCGCGAACAACGCCGCCTCGACCGGCTCGATGCTGCCGATGATCACGCTTGGCATCCCGGGCTCGCCCACCACCGCCATCCTGCTCGGCGGCATGATCATCTGGGGCCTGCGCCCGGGGCCGCTGCTGTTCACCGAGCAGCCGGACTTCGTCTGGGGCCTGATCGGATCGATGTATGTCGCGAACTTCGTGACGCTGATCCTGAACCTGGCGCTGATCCCGGTCTTCATCCGGGTGCTGGCGCTGCCCTTCACGATCCTGGCGCCGATCATCTTCGTGCTCTGCACCGTGGGCGTCTATGCGACGACCGACCGGATGTTCGATGTCTGGCTGATGCTGATCTTCGGGATCGTCGGCTACCTGATGCGCAAGCTGAACTACCCGGTGGCGCCGGCGGTTCTGGCCATCGTGCTGGGCCCGCTGGCCGAGCGGTCGCTGCGCCAGTCCCTCATCTCATCGCAGGGCGACGCAATGCTCTTCATCGAGCGACCGATCGCGCTCACCTGCATCCTGCTGGCGGTGGCGCTCATGGCCTATCCGCTGGTGATGCGCGCGATCCAGCGGCGGCGCGAGGAGGGTCACGCGCCGTAGCAGCAGGCGATCGTTGCCGGCGGGCAGCGACTCGGGTAGGTCAGGTCGCAGCCAATCGGTCTCCGCCGGGCGATGGACGTCCGGATCGCGCCGCGCGATGGAGCTGCGATGCCGGACCCAGCCCGCCACGACCCCGGACCGGCGCTGCGCGCGCTGCACCGCCCTGGCGACCCCTTCGTCCTCGCCAATGCCTGGGACCGGGGGTCGGCGCAGGTTCTGGCGGCGCTCGGCGCCAAGGCGATCGGGACCACCTCCTCGGGGTTCGCCTTCACGCTGGGCCTCGGCGATGGTGAGCTCGGCCGCGACGCCGCCCTCGCCCATGCCGCCGACCTGGTCGCGGCGGTGGACGTGCCGATCTCGGCCGATCTCGAGAACGGCTATGCGGACACGCCCGAGGGCGTGGCCGAGACCGTGCAGATGGCCGCCGAGGCCGGTCTCGCCGGCCTCTCGATCGAGGATGTGCGCGCGGCCGGCCGGGATGGCGCCTATGAGCGCGAGGAGGCGGTCGAGCGCGTCCGCGCCGGCCTCGCCGCCGCCCGCGCGCTGCCCCGCGACATCGTCTTCTGCGCCCGCGCCGACGGGGTGATGACCGGGCATTACGACCTGGTCGAGGCCTGCGCGCGGATCGAGGCCTTTGCCGCCGCCGGGGCCGACTGCGTCTATGTCCCGCTCCCGGGCGATGCCGACGCGCTGCAGCGTGTGATCCGCATCGCAGGTACCACGCCCGTCAATGTGCTCGCCGTCGGCCCCGCCGCGCGCCTCGGCTTCTCCGGCCTGGCGACGCTCGGCACCGCGCGCATCTCGCTCGGCTCGGCACTGGCGCGCATGACGCACAAGGTGCTGATCGAGGCCGGGATGGAGATCCTGTCCGAAGGCCGCTTCACCAGCCACAAGGGCATCGGCGGCGACGCCGTCGACGGCCTGCTGGCCGCCGGCCGACGCGAGGGCTGATACCGCTCCGGATACGCGATGGCGCCTACCCGGAGCGGCGGCGGCGTCAGGCCGCGGCGGTCTCGGTCCCGGCACTCTCGGCCGGGTAGGTCGGGTAGAGGCCCCTGGCCATGCCGAGGCTCTGCACCAGGCCCAGCACGACGTCGATGGTCGGCGTCGGATGGCCGGTGATGCGCCCCATCTCCTGCACCGCGGTGACCAGCGCGTCGATCTCCATCGCCTTGTCGGCCTCGAGATCCTGCAGCATCGAGGTGCGGTGCGCGCCGACCTTGGCCGCACCGTTGATCCGCCGCTCGACATCGACGCGGAAGCTCGAGCCCAGGCTCTCGGCGATCACCTGCGCCTCCAGCATCATCGCCTTGGCGGTGGCGCGCGTCGTCGGATGCGTCGCCACGATGTCCAGCGTCTGGCGCGTGAGCGCCGAGATCGGGTTGAAGCAGAGATTGCCCCAGAGCTTCAGCCAGAGCTCCGAGCGGATGTCGTCCAGCACCGGCGCGCGGAAGCCCGAGGTCTCGAGGAGCGCGGAGATCTTCTGGATGCGCGCCGAGCTCGAACCGTCCGGTTCGCCGAGCGCGAACTTGTCGCCATAGACATGGCGGATGCGCCCGGGCGCCTCGATCTCGGCCGCCGGGTAGACCGAGCAGCCGATGGCGCGCTCCGGGCCCACGATGGTCCACTGCCGGTCGCCGCGATCCACGCTGTCCAGCCGCTTGCCCTCGTGCGGGCCACCGATGCCGTGGAAGTACCACCAGGGCACACCGTTCTGGCAGCAGACGACGGCGGTGTCGTCATGCATGAGCGGCGTCAGGTACTCGGCCGATTCCCAGGACTGGTGTGCCTTGAGCGCGTTGAAGATCACGTCGACGGGCCCGATCTCGGCCGGGTCCTTCGCGGCCTGGACCTGGACCGTCGTCTCGGTGCCGTCCTTCACCAGCGTGAGGCCGTCGGCCCTGATCGCCTCGAGATGCTTGCCGCGGGCGATGACCGCGACCTCGGCCTGGCCGCTGTTGGCGATGCCCGCCGCCAGATAGCCCCCGATCGCGCCGGCGCCGAAAATGCAGACCTTCATGGCCATCCTCCTCATCCCGTGGCGGGTTTCGCTGGTATACCAGCCCCGCGCTCCCTGCGACATTTGGAACGGCCACGCAAGGGAATTGCGCGTCGGGCCCGGTCGATGGGCGATTTCTTGTCCCGCACTGCGGAAGCACGGGGTCCCTCGCCCGCCCGGTCCGCGCCCCGCCCACCCACCCGCGCGGGCCGGGCGGGCGAGGGGCGGCGAGGGGTTTCATGGAGTTGGCGTGAGGACCGGCCCCGGCAGACCCCGTCGGAGGCGGGTGGGTGGG
>JBCBPG010000458.1:0-4249 GCA_039820865.1 Pseudomonadota bacterium | reverse complement strand
TGTTCGCGGCCGCCGCCTTCGGCGACCACCGGACAGGCGCCACTGTCAACACCCCACCCGCGACCCACAACCCGCGCTAACCGTCATGCGCCCGCAGGCGCGGCGACCGTCATGCGCCGCAGGCGCGGCTGACCGCGCCGGAGGCCCCGCCCACCGGGCAGGCGCCAGGGGCTGGCGCCCGGGGCTCAGCGCTCGAAGGCGACCGCGATCCCCTGGCCGCCGCCGATGCACATCGTGACCAGCGCGCGCCTGCCGCCGATCCGCTCCAGCTCCGCCAGCGCCTTCAGCACCAGGATTGCCCCCGTCGCCCCGATCGGGTGGCCAAGCGCGATCGCCCCGCCGTTCGGGTTCACCTTGGCCGTGTCCAGCCCCAGCCCCTTGTTCACCGCGCAGGCCTGCGCCGCAAAGGCCTCGTTGCTCTCGACCACGTCGAAGTCGTCCTTGCCGAGCCCGATCCGCTCGAAGAGCCTGGACACCGCCGGGATCGGCCCCAGCCCCATCACCTCGGGCCGCACGCCCGCATGGGCATAGCCCAGCACCTTCGCACGGACCCTGCGCCCCGCCTGCGCCGCCGTCTCGGCATCGGCCAGCACGATCGCCGCCGCCCCGTCGTTGATCCCCGAGGCATTGCCCGCCGTCACCGTCCCGTCGCGCTTGAAGGCCGGACGCAGCTTGGCCAGCCCCTCGGGCGTTGTCTCGGGCTTGGGATGCTCGTCGGTATCGACCACCACGTCGCCCTTGCGCGTCTTCACCGTCACCGGCGCGATCTGGTCGACAAACCGCCCCGCCGCCATCGCGGCACCCGCGCGCTGCTGGCTCTCCAGCGCGAAAGCATCCTGCTCCTCGCGCGTGATCTGGTGCTCGGCCGCCACGTTCTCGGCGGTGACGCCCATGTGCCCCGTCCCGAACGGGCAGTTGAGCGCGCCGATCATCATGTCGGTCGCCCCCGCATCGCCCATCTTCTGGCCCGTGCGCATCGACAGCGCATGCGGGCTCCGCGACATCGCCTCCGCCCCGCCGGCGAGCGCATAGTCCGCATCGCCCAGCGCCAGCGCCTGGATCGCCGAGACCATCGCCTGCGCGCCCGACCCGCAGAGCCGGTTGACGTTCATCGCCGGCGTCGTGTCGGGGATCCCGCTCTCGATGCAGGCGACGCGGGAGAGGTACATGTCACGCGGCTCGGTGTTGATCACATGGCCGAAGACCGCATGCCCGATCCTGTCCGGCGCCACGTCCGACCGCTCCAGCGCGGCCCGGGTCACATGCGCCGCCGTCGCCGTGGGCGCGATGCTCGACAGCGTGCCCAGAAAGCTGCCGATGGGCGTGCGCGCCCCGTCCAGGATCACCACGTCGCGTGCCATTGCCGTTCTCCCATGCCGCGGAACCGGTTCCGTTTGACCATGGGAGCGGTGGCGGCGAAAGGGGGCGATCCGCGATCGCCGCCACGGGCGCGGGCCGAGCCCACCCCCAGGCCCACCACCAGGCCCGCCACCAGACCCGCCACCAGGCCCGCCACCAGGCCCGCCACCAGACCCGCCACCAGACCCGCCACCGGGCGCACCCCGCTCGCCCCGATCCAACATCGCCGCAGCCCCGGATCCGGTCATGCGCCGTCCCCTGTCCGCCCTGCCCTCCCGCGTCAGAATACGCCCGACTCGCTCACCGGATCCCTAACGGCCCTCGGGGGCGTTGCGCTGCGCCCTCGCGGAGCGTTCGGAGAAAAGACACCGGAACGGGTCCACAATGACGTGGGAGGGCGCGGGCGCAGGCGCGTACCGAAGGCAAGCTCCACCGATCACCCATCCCCCCCCCTGCATCGACGCGAAGGGCCCGCCGGCTTGGTGCCGGCGGGCCCTCGATGTCGTCGGGGCGCACGCCCCTGGCCGCGGTGCTGGCAAAGCGCCCCCGTTGCCCGGCCGGCAAGGCCGGGCCGCGGATCAGCTGCGCTCGCGGACCCACACCTCGACGCGGCGGTTCGCGAAGCGGCCCGAGAAGCTGTCGTTGCAGCCCACCGGCGTCAGCTCGCCATAGCCCTGCACGATCACCGGCGTGCGGGTCAGCGCCTCCTCGCCGATCATGCCGACGATCTCGTCGTACACGCCGGCTGCGCGGCGCAGGCCGAGCTGGCGGTTCAGGTCGAACTGGCCGATCGAGTCGGTGAAGCCCGCGAGGATGATCTCGCGACCCTCGAACTCGCCCGCCGCCATGCGGTCGGCGAGACGCTCGACCTCGGTGCGCGAACGCGGGTCGAGGCGCGACGAGCCCGGCGTGAAGCGGAACGAGACCGACATGCGCTCGGCGTTGCGGAGCTCGTTCAGCATCGTCTGCATCAGCGGCAGCGAGAACTCTTCCTCACCGGTCATGGTGAAGATGATGCGCTCACCCTCGTCCGCGAGGCTGCGGGTCTCGGGCTGCAGGCTGATGAAGCCGGCATCCTCGATCAGCGGCTGCGCCTCGGGCGAGGTCGCGAAGGCCACCAGGTCCTCGGCGTGACGCGTGTCGTTGCCCGGGTTCTCGTAGAGATACAGGCGACGCGACAGCGGGTACTCCTCGGTCTTCATCGAGAAGGTCGAGGCGGTCGAGACGAGGCCGCACTCGAGCTCGAGCGCCAGCTTCTTCGACGCACGCTCGAAGGCGAGGCCGGTGAAGCCGATGCCGCCGAGGTCGTTGGCGACCGAGTCCGACAGCAGCGAGTTGTCCTCGAAGGTCTCGGCACCCGCAGCCAGGTCCAGGCCCGCCGGCTCCAGGACCAGCGACGCGAAGGTGTCGAAGGTGCCCGAGTCGATGTTGCGCGCGTAGACGTTGATGTCGAGGTCGAGGCCGCCGACCTCCGACCAGTTCGTGATCTCGCCGGCGAAGATGTCGGCGATGTCGAACATCGAGAGCGCGCGCAGCGGGTTGTCCGGGTGCACGATCACGATCAGGCCGTCGAGCGCGAGAACGTGCTCGTTCGACGTGTCGCGCAGGTCGCGCAGGCCGGCAGCGTTCAGCTTCTCGGCATCGCTGTCACGCATGGCGCGCGACGACATGCCGATGGCGGCCTGGCCGGCGGCGATGCCCTCGAACGAGGCCGACGAGCCGTGCGCCTTGAGATCGATCGCCGCCATCTCGCGCCCGTCCGGGTGCACGATGCGCAGCTTGCTCTCGTTCGTGACCGCGCCCAGCTCACGCTCGAAATCAGCGTCGAGCGAGAAGGCGTAGCCCTCGACCAGCGCCGGCATCAGGCCGTCGCCGATGGTGTTCGACCCGTAGACCGCGAAGGCCGCGCCAAACAGGTCGTCGACCGGGCAGCCGGCGCCGTCGCAGGTCACCTGACCCGCGTCGATCGTCAGCGTGCCGAGGCTGGTCTGCACGACATAGGCCGAACCGTCGAACTCGACGAGATTACCCGACAGCGACGTGGCGCCATCCAGCGACCTCAGCGTAACGGTCGTCTCCTGCGCCTGGGCAGCACCGGCCAGGGCGACCGGCGCCGCAAAAGCGACGGCAAGTGCGGTCTTCATCCGCTTCCCTTCGGTGAGCATCATGTTCCCCTCGTCTAACGCTCCCTCACCGCAGCGCCCCTCAGCGCCGCGAGCCTTAACGCAGCGCCCTCTCAGCGCTGCGAGATGATGATGTCACGCACGGCGGCGCCGATCAGCGCATCGCCTTCGCCGACATCATCGCAGTCGACCGCGGCCAGGCGGCGGACATTCGATTGCTCCAGCCGGCCGCGCGACGAGCGCACGACCTCGAAGCCGGGACGTGCATACTGGCCGATGCCGCAGGTGCTGCTCAGGCCGTCCTGATCCCGGCTGGCGAAGTCCAGGAACATCTGGACCACACCCACCGCACCGCCGCGCCGCACCCAGTGCGAATAGATCTGCACGTTGTCGCCCACGCCCTCGACGGGCTTGAACACCTGCATGAAGCCGCCGCCACGCCGGCGCACGCTGCGAAAGTCGCGCATCTGGCCGGGATGGACGTGACCGTCGGTGCCGGCCTCGGCGCCGAACTCCAGCGCGTGCAGGTTGAGGCTGACCGGCATGTCCCAGGTCACCGCGACCCGCTCGACGCGCTCGACCCCGTTGAAGGGCACGCTGAAGGCGACCGTCTCGCCGTCCGCGAACTCGAGCTCCGTATCCGCGGTCGTCTCGAAGCCGTACATCGAGATCGCGCCACGGCCCGAGCGGTCGATCGCCACGCCGAAGGTCATGCCGTGATAGCGCAGCGTCGCCACGCTGTCGGCATGGCAGGGCGAGGTGATGCC
>JBCBPG010000457.1:0-4259 GCA_039820865.1 Pseudomonadota bacterium | reverse complement strand
CGGATGGTCGGCGCCGCGGATGACCGATCGCATCCTCGCCTTGTTATGGGACAGCTGGGCCTGTCTGTTTCACCCATGGCGGGATCGTGCCCGGCGGGCATTCACGCCAACGTGGCACCCCGCATCTCACGCTCGGCCGGCCGGGTCCCGACGGCCCGACTCGCCCCCCATCACGCCCCCCAATCACGCCCCTGATCAGGCCCCGCATGAGACCCCGCATCAGGCCCCGCGTCAGGCCCCGAGCCGCGCTCTGCATCGCGCCCCGCGTCATGCTTCGGGGTCGAGAATCGCCATCAGCGGCGACCAGTCCTGCTGCAGCCGCCGATGCGCCGCCCGCGTCGTGTCGAAGACCGAGAGGCCGCCGGCGGCGAGGTCGCCATAGGCGGCGCGTTCGGCAATCCGGGCGGCGACGGGGCGGCCCAGTCGCTCGGCCGCCTCGTCGATCGCGCGCAGCGCGCGCGTGCCGGCGCGCAGGCGGTTGGCGACCAGGTGCACCGCGACCTTGCCCTTGGCGATGCGCTTGATGTCGTCGATCTCGGCCAGGAACCCCTCGGTCGAGGCCAGGTCGAACAGGCCCGGCTGCAGCGGCGTCAGCACCGCGCGCGCCTCGGCCACCAGCTTCTCGGCCCGGCTGCCCTTGAGCGCGCCCGGCGCGTCGATCACCAGCCAGTCGAGCTTCTTCGGATGGTCGCCGATCTGGCCGGCCTTGGCCCAGGCGAGGCCCCGGATCGCCGGGGCATCGGCCGGGCGGCGCGAGAGCCAGGCCAGCGCGCTCTGCTGCGCGTCGGCATCGGCCAGGGCGACGCGGTATCCCCGCCCCGCCAGCGCCGCGGCGATCGTCACCGAAACCATGGTCTTGCCGACGCCGCCCTTGCGGTTGGCCACCAGTACCGTCTGCATGGGTGCCCCCTGCCTGCCGGCCGGCGCCCTGTTGCACCGGGCCTTCCTGCCTAGGCGAAGGCGCCTCCGCCGCGCAAGAAAGTCGCGACACGCGAACGAAACGCATCTATGTCCCTAGGCGATGCAGATGATCACCACGACCGCCGACCTGGAACAGGTCTGCTCCCGCTTCGCCGGCCATCCTTACGTCGCCGTGGACACCGAGTTCATGCGCGAAAGGACCTATTACTCGCAGCTCTGCCTGGTGCAGATGGCGGTGGGCGGGCCTGACGGCGCCATGTCCGGCGAGGCGGTGCTGGTCGACCCGCTGGCCGAGGGGATCGACCTCGCGCCGCTCTGGGCGCTGATGGCGGCCGGGGAGACGGTCAAGGTCTTCCACGCCGCGCGCCAGGACATCGAGATCTTCCACCACCAGGGCAAGGTGATCCCCGCGCCGATGTTCGACACCCAGGTCGCCGCCATGGTCCTGGGGTATGGCGAGCAGGTGGGCTACGAGACGCTGGTGCGCCGGGTCGCCAAGGCCGAGCTCGACAAGTCCTCGCGCTTCACCGACTGGGCGCGCCGGCCGCTCTCGGAAAAGCAGCTGACCTACGCGATCGGCGACGTGACCCATCTGCGCGTGGTCTACGAGGCGCTGGCGGCCAGGCTGGCGTCGTCCGGGCGCGAGGAATGGGTGGCCGAGGAGATGGCGATCCTGGCCGATCCCGCGACCTACGAGACCGAGCCGGGCGAGGCCTGGCGCCGGGTCAAGGCGCGCACCGGAAACTCGGAGACGCTGGCGGTGGTGCGCGAGCTCGCGCGCTGGCGCGAGGAGGCGGCGCAGTCGCGCGACGTGCCCCGCTCGCGGCTGTTGAAGGACGACGCGCTGGTCGAGATCGCCGCGGCCAAGCCGCGCGATGCCGAGGGGCTGGGCAAGATGCGCCTCCTGCAGCGCGAGGGGCGCAAGCCGGAGACGTCGGAGGCGATCCTCGAGGCAGTGGCCCGCGGTCTCGCCACCCCGGCGGGAGAGCGCCCGCGCCTCGACCCCCCGCCCCGGCGGCGCGAGGGCTCGGCCGCCGTTTCCGACCTGATGCGCGTGTTCCTGAAGGCGCGCGCCGACAGCCTGGGCGTCGCACCGAAGTTGCTGGCCTCCTCGGCCGATCTCGATGCGCTGGCGGGCGAGGAGGATCCTGACGTCCCCGCGCTCCACGGCTGGCGGTTCGACGCCTTCGGCCGCGACGCGCTCCGCCTCAAGGACGGCGGCGTCGCCCTCTGCGCCGGGCGCAAGGGCATCGAGGTGATCGAGCTGCCGGCAGGCGAAGACGCCACCGACCCGTCGACGCGCCCGCGCTGAAGCCGCGCTGAAGCCGCGCTGAGCCCGCGCTGAGCCGCCGGGTCGGCCTAGCTGCCCTTCACCTTCCGGTAGGCGGCCAGCAGGTCATCGATGGCGATGCCATCGATGGTGGCGCCGGCGAGGCGGCAGTTCTCGAAGGCCATGCCCGAGAGGTTGGCGTTGCGCAGCCGGGCGCCCGACAGGTTGACGTCGTTGATGTCGAGCCCGGTCATGTTGCAGTCGTTGAACCGCGCGCCGGAGAGATCGATGTTGTTGAAGTCCGCCCGGCCCAGGTTGACGTCGTTGAACCGCGAGGCGGCGAGGTTGGCATCGTCGACGCTCAGCGTCTCGGTCACCCGGTGCAGGTCCATCTGCGTCCTCCGTGTCCCGGGGCGCCTTCCGCTCCCGCTCCGCCGACGCTAGCAGATCCCGGATCGCCCGGCGACACATGCGCCCCTGCCTTCCATGCCTTCAGCCGTGGAGGCGCTGCCGACGCCGCCAGGATCGACCCGCGCGGCACGGGTCTAAGGGCCGGTTGATCAGGGCCGGCTGACCGGGGCGCGGGGGGCCTCAGCCGAAGGGGACCTCGCGGATGTCGACCAGCGAGTAGATGCGCAGCCCCGCCGTGCCGCGCAGGATCGTCTCGGGGATCAGCCGGTCGGCGCGGAGCTCGCGCACCGCGAGCGTCCCCTCGGGCATCTGGAAGCCGGGATCGGGCGGGATCGCGCGGAAATCGTACTCGACGAAGCCGTCGGGCGCGGGGCGGCCGCCGCGTCGGGGCGTCAGCTGCGGCGCACCATAGCCCGCGCCGGGCGCGATGCCGAAGACCGTCACCGAGATGCCGTTGCTGACGCGGCCGATCTCGACACCGTTGATGCGCTCCATCGGCACGGCGCGGCGCGCCTCGACCGGGGCCTCGGGCGCCTCCTCCTCCGCCGTCGCCTCGTCCTCGAAGAGCGAGCAGGCGCCGAGCGGCAGCACCAGCATCGCCGCCATCAGCGCCGCATGGAAGGGCGCGGCAAACTGGCTGGCGCGGGGACCTGCAGGGCGGGCGGGAATGGCTCGGTACATCGCGACACTCGCTCGGAAAGCGGCGCCACGCGCCGGAGGCATCCCTATCGACCACAGACAGCGCGGCTTGGAAAGGGGGGCGGGCGCACCGGCGCGTGAGCACGCGGCCAGCCGGCGCGACGCTGGGGCACCCGCCGGGCAGGGGCAGGGGCGGGGCAGGGGCGGGGCAGGGGCGGGGCGATCCGACCGCTGGACGCCCGGGCGCGTACCGCATATCTCGCGGGCAGCATGCGGGAGAGACGGATGGCCGACGCTTTCGAGGATATCGCCGAGAACTTCGCCCTCTTCGACGACTGGGAGGACCGCTACCGCTATGTCATCGACCTCGGCCGCGAGATGCCGGCGCTGGACGAGGCCGAGCGGGTCGACATCCACAAGGTCGACGGCTGCGCCAGCCAGGTCTGGCTGGTGCCCGAGGTGGCCGAGGGGGCGGACGGCGTGCTCCGCCTGTCCTTCCGCGGCGACAGCGACGCGATGATCGTGCGGGGGCTGATCGCGCTCCTGCGCGCGCTCTATTCCGGCCGGCCGGTGGCCGAGATCCGCGCCATCGACGCCCAGGCCGAGCTCGCCCGCCTCGGTCTCGCCCAGCACCTCTCGGCCCAGCGCTCGAACGGGCTGCGCGCGATGATCCAGCGCCTCGACGGCCTCGCCGCCGCCGCCGCCTGACCCCTCAGGGCAGGACGCGGGCGGGCAGGAAGGTGAGGACGCGGGTCTTCACCTTTGCCTTGTCCAGCGCCCGCTTCAGCCGGTCGGTGGCGAAGAGGCGGCGCTTGATGTCGGGATCGGCCCAGAGGTCGACGCCTTCGGCCGCGGCGGCGCGGACAGCGAGGATGTCCTTGCCGGATTTCGGGGTCCAGGGCTCACCCGGGATCACCGGTCGGTGACCGATCAGCGATCCCTGGAACACGTGCTCCGAGGCCTCCGGGACGAAGGCGGACTTCTTCTCCATGACGTGCAGGATGAAGTGGCGGCCGGG
>JBCBPG010000456.1:0-4261 GCA_039820865.1 Pseudomonadota bacterium | reverse complement strand
CGCGCGGATAGCCGATCCGCCCAGTCGCGTCAACGGCCGATCGACCGAGGGAGCGTGGCGCGTGGCGCAGGCGTCAGCCGCCCTTGAACTTGGGCGTGCGCTTCTCGGCGAAGGCGTCCATGCCCTCGACCTGGTCTTCGGTGGCGAAGAGCGCGTGGAAGAGACGGCGCTCGAAGAGCACGCCCTCCCTCAGCGTGGTCTCGTAGGCGCGGTTGACCGCCTCCTTGGTGGCCATGACGGCCAGCGGCGCCTTGTCGGCGATCTTCTGCGCGATGGCCACGGCCTCGTCGACCAGCGTGTCGGCGGGGAAGAGACGACTGACGAGGCCCGAGCGCTCGGCCTCCTGCGCGTCCATGAAGCGGCCGGTCAGGTTCATGTCCATGGACTTGGACTTGCCGACGAAGCGGGTGAGGCGCTGCGAGCCGCCCGCGCCCGGCATGACGCCGAGATTGATCTCGGGCTGGCCGAACTTGGCGTTCTCGGCCGCCAGGATGAAGTCGCACATCATCGCCAGCTCGCAGCCGCCGCCGAGCGCATAGCCCTGGACCGCGGCGATCACCGGCTTGCGCACCCGCGTCACCGTCTCCCATTCGGCAGTGACGAAGTCCTCGCGGAAGACGTCGACGAAGCTCTTCTCGCGCATCTCCTTGATGTCGGCGCCGGCGGCGAAGGCCTTGTCGTTGCCGGTGATGACAATGGCGCCGATCGCGTCGTCGGCATCCGCCTTGACCAGCGCATCGCCCAGTTCGCGCATCAGCGCCCCGTTCAGCGCGTTCATCGCCGAGGGGCGGTTCAGGCGCATCAGCGCGACGTTCTCGCGCTTTTCGACGACGATGTTCTCGTAAGCCATGCGTCCCCTGTCCTCGGTGTCCGACCTTTCGGCCTGATGATAGACGCGCGACGCGGTTCTCCGCGGGCCGAGGATGCCTAACCGCCGAGGGCCGCGCGATCAACAGCGATCGGCCGATGCCCAGGCGCCATCCCGCGCCGCGGCGCGGACCGCCGAGGCGCACCGTTCTGCCGCACCGGCGCCAGACGTGTCAGTTGCAGCGGGCCTCGAGCCGTTCGTAGTTGGCGCGGGGCAGCAGCCAGGCATTGCGCAGGACCAGCGCCTGGGCGTCGTCATAGGTGTTCTCGAGGATCCAGCGCGGCTCGCCGCCCTCGACCGTGTAGACGCGGCCCTTGAAGTCGACGATCAGGTAGCCGTCGCGGCCGAACTTGGTGTGGTTGCCGTGCGCGACGTTCTCCTGCTCCATCACGCTGGCGTCGAAGACCGTGGTGACGGCGTCCTCCTCGATGTCCCATTCGACGATCCGCACGTCGCCCACATGGACGTTGTTGTCGAAGATCGTGACCGTGCCGTCGTCGTTGAAGTCGATGTCGTGCTGGCGGCTGGTGCGCGCGACGATGCGGGCGACGATTTCGGCGGTGTCGACATCGGCGATCATCACCAGGTCGATGTTGCGATAGGAGAGGCCGACCAGTTCGCCGGGATACTCGGGGAAGAAGCTGGCGGGCACGGGCTGGGCGTCGTTGACGTGCAGCGGATCATGCACCCGGTCGAAATGGCTCATGTAGCCGATGCCGGGCGCGCGCGGGATGCCGTACCGCACCCCCCAGCGGGGCACGCTGTCGAGCGTCCAGCCGCGGTCCCAGAGGCGCAGACGCAGCGCGCCGTCCTGCGGGTTGGTCACCATGAGATCGTTGAACGCCAGGCGCTTCAGCTCGCGGCCCTGCAGGTCATACTTCACCGCGTCCAGCGCTTCGAGCATCCAGAAGGCGGTGCCGTCGCGCGTGAACTCGATCGAGTGGTGCAACACGCCCCTGGACCCGCGCATCGCCCAGAGCTCCTCGCCGCAATAGCTGATCGCGGCCACCTGGCCGGCGGTATGCTTGACGATCTGGAGCCCCGAGATCGGGTCGAAGCCGTTCTTGTCCGGGTCGCCCCCGGTCTGGCCCACCAGCGTCGGCCAGTAGCGCACGATGCGCCCGTTGGGCCCGGCACTGGGGTCGATCAGGACGCTGCCGAAGCGGCTGTCGCCGAACTCGAACACGCCATAGACCAGCACCAGGTCGTCGGCCGGCGTCGCACCGGTCGTGCCGTCGCGCTGCCAGCTCCGCGGCAGGAGGCGGTCGTCGCGGAAGATGCCATCCTCGGCCAGCGCGCGCCCCTCGGGGAAGCGGTCGGCGAGCTGGCGGGGAAAGGTATAGCGCGCGGGCTCGAAGCCGAAATCGTTGGAGAGCTTCTCCCAGAGCGTCGTGCGCCGCACCTCGCCCACGCCCTCGACATAGCGCTTGAGCTCGCTCAGCTGCGCCACCGGCGGCCAGTGATAGCGCCAGGCGGCAAGGGCGTAGGCCGCGACCAGCGCGGGCACCGCGAGGACCAGCAGGACGGTCCAGAGCGACACCCGCCGCGACAGAAATCCGAGCATCGACTATCCCCCCGTCAGCCGGCCTTCGACCTCTAGTCGATCGGCGGGGGCGGCGGAAGGCGGCAGTTCGGGCCTCAGCGCTGGCAGCGCGAGCAGTAGAAGCTGGAGCGGCCCGACTGGACGATGCGCAGGATCCGCCCCGTGCAGCCGGCGCGGGTGCAGGGCGCGCCCTCGCGGCCATAGGCGCGGAAGGTGTGCTGGAAGTAGCCGAGCTCGCCATCCGTGTGGACATAGTCGCGGAGCGACGAGCCGCCGGCCGCGATCGCCTCCTCCAGCGTGTCGCGGATCTCGCCGGCCAGCCGGTCGACGCGCTGGCGCGAGATCGACCCCGCGATGCGGCGGGGATGGATGCCCGCGCGGTTCAGCGCCTCGCAGACATAAATGTTGCCGAGCCCCGCCACGACCCGCTGGTCGAGCAGCGCGGCCTTGATGGGTGTGGCCTTGGCGCCGAGCCGCTCGGCCAGCACGGCGCCGGAGAAGGCGTTCGACAGCGGTTCGGGGCCCAGATTGGCCAGCCAGGGATGGGCGTCGATCCCGACCGTCGGCCAGAGGTCCATCGCCCCGAAGCGCCGGGCATCGTTGTAGACGATGCGCTGGCCGGCCGCGGTCTCGACGATGACGTGGTCGTGAGGGCCATGGCCGGCATCGCCGGCGGCGTCATGCACGAACTCGCCGACCATCTCGAGCGCCCCCTCCCGCGCCCCCTCTCGCGCCCGGGCCGCGCCGATCAGCATGCGGCCGGACATGCCGAGATGGATGATCCAGGTCTCTGCCAGCGCGCCGTCCCCCGCCGCCAGCCGCGCCAGGATGTATTTCGAGCGCCGGCCGAGCCCCTCGACCAACCGGCCCTGCAGCCGCTCGGCAAAGCGCTCGGGCAGCGGCCAGCGCAGGTCCGGGCGCCGCGCCTCGACCCGGGCTAGGCGGGCGCCGGCCAGCACGGGCTCCAGCCCCCGGCGCACGGTCTCGACCTCGGGCAGTTCGGGCATCGGGCGCTCCTGTCGCGCGGCTCGCGCCCCTGTCGGGCGATTGTTTCAACGCTCTCACGCGCTGTGACATCGCGGTGAGCCGGGCGCAACAGAGCCCGCGCCGCGGGCCGGCCCTCCCTAGGTGGGCACCATGATCGAGGCGGGCGCCGCACGGCACGCCCCGCCAGCGAGCGCCCAGAGGAGAGAGCCATGACGACCACCACCATGACCACGCCGATCGGCGAGATCCCGGCGATCAGCGTCAACACCGTGCTGAGCGTGCTGGTCGCCGGCGCCCTGGCCACCGCCGCCTTCGACCTGGCGGGCCAGGTGATCTCGCCCCTTACCGGCAACTCGGCGCTGGCGCCGGTCGGCCTGGCGCAGGGCACCTGGAAGACCGTCTTCGGCGAGGCGAGCAAGGCGCATGGCTACATGCTGCACCTGATCGCGGGGCTGATCGCCTACCCGGGCGGCTGGATGTTTGCCTGGCAGCCGCTGCAGCGGAAGGTGGCGCCGGGCCTGCCCTGGGCCGCCTCGGCCGCGGTCTACGGCGTCGTGCTCTGGATCTTCGCGCTCTACGTGATGGCGCACCTGGTCGTTGGCATGCCGGCCTTCCTGAACTTCTCGAACATCGCCTGGGTCGCGCTGGTCGGCCACGTGGTCTTCGCGGTGGTCGCCGCCTGGGGCGCGCGCCTCAAGATCGCGGCCTGAGCGCCGCCGCCGGGGCTGACCGGTGGCTGCCCGGTGCGCGACGATGGCCAGCCAGGGCGCCGCGGCGCAATGCGTGCCGCCGCGCCACCCTCTCCGGGGGCCGAGCCACCAGCGAAGCTCCCGGGGCGGGCCGGGTCGCGACCGACAGCGCGG
>JBCBPG010000455.1:0-4310 GCA_039820865.1 Pseudomonadota bacterium | reverse complement strand
GAGAAGCCCGGGATCGCGATCACGCCCACATCGTCGCGCACCGCCTCGCACTCGGCCTTCACCCGCGGCTCCCAGGGGCCCTGGCGCGCCCAGGTCTGCGTCGCCGCCTCGCTGGTGTCATCGCCCGCCTCGGCGAACCAGTTGGCCCGCTCCCAGCCGTTATAGGCGCCCATCTGACCGCCCGCGCTCACCAGCCGGTCGTGGATGGCCGAGTGCTTGAGATCCCGCCCCGCCGGCCATGCATGGTGGGGGAAGTGCATCGCGTATTCGTGGCCATAGACCTCGATACCCTTGGCCTCGGCATAGGCGTCGTCGGCATGGGCGGTATAGCGGCGCGGATCGACCGCCCACATGTCCTGCTCGGTCGCGCCGTCGACGATCCACTCGGCCGCCACCTTGCCGGCGCCGCCACCCTGGGCGATCCCGAAGGTGAAGGAATGCGCCTCGAAGGCATCGCGCACGCCCGGCATCGGCCCCACCATCGGGTTGCCGTCCGGCGCATAGGGAATGGGCCCGTTGATCACCCGCCCGACCCCCTGGCTGCCGAGCAGCGGCACCCGCGCCATCGCGTCCTCGATGTAGAACTCCAGCCGCTCCAGGTCGTCGGGATAGAGCTGGAACGAGAAGTCGTCCGGCATCGGGTCGTCGTCGCGCGTCCAGTGGGCGCGGCAGTTACGCTCGTAGGGCCCGAGGTTCAGCCCGCCCTTGTCCTGGCGCAGGTAGTAGCTGATGTCGACGTCGCGGATGATCGGCAGCTTGCGCCCCTCGGCCGCCGTCCAGGCGGCGATCTCGGGGATCTCGTCGGTCAGGAGGTACTGGTGGCTCATCACCACCAGCGGCACCCGCCGCCCGCCATGGGGCCGGAACCACTCGCCCACCTCGCGCGCATAGTAGCCGGCGGCATTGACCACCTTCTCGCAGCGGATCTCGCCCCTGGGCGTCTCGACCACCCATTCCAACCCCTCGCGGCGCACGCCGGTCGCGGGCGTGAAGCGGTGGATCTGCTGGTCCATCTGGCGCGCGCCCTTGGCCAGCGCCTGCGTCAGCTGCGCGGGGTCGATGTCGCCGTCCAGCGGATCCCAGAGCCCGCCGGCCAGGTCATGCGTCTCCATGAACGGGTGATGCGCCTTCAGCTCCTCGGGCGTGAGGACGTCCATGCTCAGCCCCTGGTAGCGCCCCATCCCCGCCACGCGCTCGAATTCCAGCATCCGCTCGCGCCCATGCGCCAGCCGGATCGAGCCCGTGACGTGGTAGTTCATCGGGTAGTCGACCGCCTCGGCCAGCCCGCGATAGAGCGCGAGGCCGTAGCGCTGCATGTTCATCACCGCCCAGGAGGCCGAGAAGTTCGGGCAGTTGCCGGCGGCATGCCAGGTCGAGCCCGCGGTCAGCTCGTTCTTCTCGAGCAGCACGCAGCCCGTCCAGCCCTTGAGGCCCAGGTGGTAGAGCGTCGAGACGCCCACGGCGCCGCCGCCGATGATGACGACGCGGGCGGTGGAGGGCAGGTCGGCCATGGTCTTCTCCTCGGGGCGGCGCAGGCGCGCGACGGGGCCGCGCGACCGGGTCGCGCGACGGGGGTAGGCGGCTCAGTAGACCGGCGGCGAGATCACCCAGATCGCCACCGCCGGCCGGTCATAGGGATTGGCCCAGCGGAACGGCTCCTCGCGGATGCGGACGCTGTCGCCCGCCTCCAGCGTGAACCAGTCCTCGCCGAACGACAGGTCGAGCCGGCCCTCGATCAGCGTGGCCAGCTCGGTCGTCGGGCGCCGGATCGGCGTCACCCGCCGCGCGCCCGGCATGAAGGTCGAATGGATCACCTCGAACCCGTCCGTCAGGTCCGGCGAGAGCAGGCTCTCCACCAGCCCCCGGTCGCGCTCGCCGACCACCCGGCGCGCCCGGGCACGCACGATCCGCCCGGCCTCCTCGGCCGGCGCCGGTGCCGCGCCGAACAGGATCGAGAGCGGCACGCCCAGCACCGTCGCCATCGCCTCGACATCCGAAAGCCGCGGGGTCGAGAGGTCGCGCTCGACCTGGCTGACCCAGCCGACCGATCGGTCGAGCCGCGAGGCCATGTCCTCCAGCGTCAACCCGCGCGCCAGCCTGAGCGCCCTCAGGTCCCGCCCCAGCGTGCCGGTATCAGCCTCGGCGATGATGTCGGTCCCGTCCACGCGCGCGCGCCCTTCGTGAAAATCACGCCAGGATCTTCACGACACTCCCGTGAAGATGTCCAGCGATTTTTCACGCCCCACGCAGCACCGGCCTCGTGCCCCTACCTCACCGCCCAGGCACCGCCCCCGCCACCACCGCCCCCCTCTCCCCCCGGGAGAGGGGCCGGGGGAGAGGGCCCGCCACCAGGCACCAACCCACAAAAAACCGCCAAAACCGGCCCAAAAGCCCGTTTCAACGATCCCCGATTGATGAAAGTCATGCCCGAAAGCGCTGCCAAGCCCCTGACCCGCAACGCCAAAACACGCCGGCAGTGGCCGCCGCAGCCAGGCCCCGAAAGCCGGACCCAGACCCGGACAGGAACTGGCGCTGTCTGGAGGTCCAGGTCAGCGCTTGCCGTAGTAGAGGCCGACCACGTGCTCGGCCTCGGCAAAGAACAGCCAGCGCGCCACCAGCGCTCCGCCCAGATGCACCAGCACCGCCAGCGCACCGCCCACATGGCCGCCGTCGATCGCCAGGATGCCCACCGGCACCAGCGCCATGGCCACCAGCGCGATGATCCGCAGCTTGTGCGCATGGCGCCGGGCAACGACATGCACCATCTCGTCCAGCAGGTAGTTCCGCCCCGTATGCGGCGGCTCGAAGGCCCGCACGCGGCCCTCGCCCCCCAGCCGCGTCGCCGTCGCCAGCGTCGAGCCTGCCGCCGCGAACCGCCCGTCCCCGATCGCCCAGACCGCAAGCTGCACGATCCCGGCCAACGGCAGCAGCAGCATCGCGACGCTCACCTGCCCCGCGAGCAGCGCGCCGCCGGCGAGGCTCATCGCCAGGAACAGCACCGGCGTCAGCGGCTGGTGCCAGCGCGGCACGGCACGCAGCTGCGTGTAGATCATCGCCGTCGCCGCCACCGTCGCCAGCGCCAGGAGCGCCGCCACCGGTCCCAGCGGGCTCACCATGCCGAGGAACACGGCCAGAAAGGCGTGCAATCCCATGGCGACAAGCGTCACCACCGCCAGCACCGCCTCGCGCGACAGCCAGCTCGTGCGCCACTGGCTGAAGGCCTTGGGCGCGTTCTTCGGATTGGCGAGGTGGAAGGTCGAGGCGAGGAGCCCGCCGACCGCCAGCGCAAAGGCGATGGCGTAGAGCGCGAAGGCCAGCCATCCCGTCGCCGCCGGCAGGCCGAGGCCGAGGAAGACCATCATCCCGAAGCCGAGGCCCGAGAACACCGTGAAGAGAATGACCGAGGGTGCGGGATGCATCAGAGCCGCTCCAGCGCGCCGTCGAGCCAGGCCAGCCAGGGCGCCATCTCGCCCCTCGCCTCGGCGACCGGGGTCAGGGAGGGCACCTCGGCACCGCGGTCGCGCGGGCGCGGCGGCAGGTACTTGTTGACCGGCTTGGTCCCCTGCTCGGGCATGAGATCCACGCCGCCCCGCTCGGCCACCAGCCGGCTGACGGCGCTGTCCGGGTGGGCCAGGTCGCCGAAATGCCGCGCGCCGGCCGGACAGGTCCGCACGCAGGCCGGCACCCGGTCCACCTCCTCGAGGGTCTCGTTGTAGATGCGGTCGACGCAGAGCGTGCACTTCTTCATCACGCCCGCCGCCAGGTCCATCTCGCGCGCGCCATAGGGGCAGGCCCAGGCGCAGAGCCCGCAGCCCATGCAGTCGTCCTCGTTCACCAGCACGATCCCGTCCTCGACGCGCTTGTAGCTGGCGCCGGTGGGGCAGACGGTGACGCAGGGCGCGTCCTCGCAATGGAGGCACGACTTGGGGAAATGCACCACCTGCGCGGCACCGTCCGACCGCTCGGGCGTCACCTCGTAGCTGTGCACCCGGTTCAGGAAGGTGCCGAGGACATCGGCGCCTTGAGGATCGCTGTCCGAGAGCGGTGCGCCATAGGCCTCGGTGTTCCAGCCCTTGCAGGCGATCACGCAGGCATGGCAGCCGACGCAGGTGTCGAGGTCGATGACCAGACCCATCTTGCGCGGGGTCTCTCCGGGCAGCGCGGTCATTCGGTGTCCTTCCTGGGGGTCGTCAGGGCTTGGGCAGGGCGGGGAAGGCGGGCTGGCTGAGCCCGTCGGCAGGCGGCGCGACGCGCTCGATGCGCACGCGCAGGTCGAACCAGGCGGCCTGGCCCGTGATCGGGTCCGAGTT
>JBCBPG010000454.1:0-4316 GCA_039820865.1 Pseudomonadota bacterium | reverse complement strand
GCGCCGGCGGCGACGGCCGAGAGCGGGCGGTCCACGTCGCCGCGCGCGATCGCCATGGCGCAGCCGCCCTGCGTCGCCGTCTTGGCCGCCATGACCTTGGTCTTCATGCCGCCGCGCGCCAGGCCCGTGCCCGCATCGCCCGCCATGGCCTCGATCCCGGGCGTGATCGCCTCGATCAGGGGCAGGTGGCGGGCCGAGGCGTCGTGGCGCGGGTTGGCGGTGTAGAGCCCGTCGACATCGGAGAGGAGGACCAGCGCATCGGCACCGGCCATCAGCGCGACGCGGGCGGCGAGGCGGTCGTTGTCGCCGTAGCGGATCTCGTCGGTCGCCACGGTGTCGTTCTCGTTGACGACCGGCACCGCGCCATGGGTGATCAGCGCACCGATGGTCGCCCGACCGTTGAGGTAGCGCCGCCGGTCCTGCGTGTCGTCGAGCGTCAGCAGCACCTGCGCCCCGAGGAGACCGTGGGCGTCGAGCGCCCGCTCCCAGGCCCGCGCCAGCCGCGTCTGGCCGACCGCGGCGGCGGCCTGCACCTCGTCGAGCGGCAGCGTGGCCGTGCCCAGCCCCAGGATCCCGCGGCCGAGCGCGATGGCGCCGGACGAGACCGCCAGCACCTCGGCACCGCGGGCGCGGAGCGCGGCGAGGTCGGCGGCCAGCCCCTCCAGCCACTCGGCGCGGAGCTGGCCGTCGGGCGAGACCAGCAGCGCCGAGCCCACCTTGACCACCACGCGCCGGGCATGCGCCAGCCCCTCGGCCGCGCTCGCCGTCCCCGCGATGGTGGCCCCGGCGGTCATAGCGGCGCCCAGTCCTCTTCCTCGACCTGCGGGCCTGCGCGGGCGCGGTCGATCTCGGCCTTGAGCGCGCGGAGCGTGGTCTCGACCCCGGCCCCGCTGACGCCCGAGACGCGGTGGGCGATGCGCACGCCCTCCTCGGCCATCAGCGCTTCGAGCGCGGCGAGATCCTCGCCCGGCAGCGCGTCGATCTTGGAGAGCGCGACAAGCCGCCGCTTCCGGTCCAGCCCCTCGCCATAGGCCGCCAGCTCGCCCTCGACGGTGCGCATGTCCGCCAGCGGGTCCTCGGCGGTCGCATCGACCAGATGCAGCAGCACCGCGCAGCGCTCGATATGGCCAAGGAAACGGTCGCCGATGCCGCGACCCTCATGCGCGCCCTCGATCAGGCCGGGGATGTCGGCCATCACGAACTCGGCTCCGTCGACCATCGCGACGCCGAGATGCGGGTGCAGCGTGGTGAAGGGATAGGCCGCGACCTTGGGCCGTGCGTTCGACACGGCCGTCAGGAACGTCGACTTGCCCGCGTTCGGCAGCCCGACCAGCCCCGCATCGGCGATCAGCTTGAGGCGCAGCCAGACCGCCCGTTCGATCCCCGGCTGGCCCGGGTTGGCATGGCGCGGCGCCTGGTTGGTCGAGGACTTGAAGTGCAGGTTGCCGAAGCCGCCATTGCCGCCGCGGGCGAGGCAGACGCGCTGGCCCACCGCGGTCAGGTCGGCCAGGACCTCCTCGCCCTCCTCGTCCAGCACCTGGGTGCCGACGGGCACGCGCAGCGTCTTGCTCTCGCCATTGGCGCCGTTGCGCTGCCTGCCCATCCCGTGCCCGCCGGTCGCGGCGAAGAAGTGCTGCTGGTAGCGGAAGTCGATGAGCGTGTTCAGCCCCGGCACCGCCTCGACCCAGACATCGCCGCCGCGTCCGCCATCGCCGCCATCCGGTCCGCCATACTCGACGAACTTCTCGCGCCGGAAGCTGACCGAACCGGCCCCGCCCCCGCCCGAGCGCACATGCACCTTGGCCTCATCGAGAAAGCGCATCGCCTCACTCCCCGCGGTCGCGCCAGAAGCGCCGCGACATCACCTGTGTGCCGCGCGCGACGCTGAAGTCCAGCCTCTCGCCATCCTCGGTGAAGCCGATCTTCTCCAGCACCCGCGCCGAGGCGGGATTGTCGGCGAAGACACTCGCCGTCACGCGCCCGATGCCTTCGACGCGGAACAGATGGTCGACCAGCGCGCCCGCCGCCTCGGCCATGAAACCGCGGCGCCAGAATGGCGGGCCCAGCCAGTAGCCGATCTCGGTCTCCGCCTTCTTGACCACGATGACGCCGATCAGCGCCTCGGAACCCGAAGGCGTGGCATCGATCGCCCAGACCCGGTCGCGCGTCGAGCGCGCCTGGCGCTCGAGATAGGCCGCGGCCGCGCCGGGCGGATAGGGATGCGGGATCGAGGTCGTCATCCGCGACACTCGCGGGTCCGAGGCGAAGAGCGTCAGCGCCCCCTCGTCGGAAGCCCTCAGCGGACGCAGCATGACGCGCCCTGCCTCGATCACCGGCAGCGGCCTGCGTGTCGTCTCGCGTCTGGTATCGGTCTCGGACATCGTGCTGTCCTCCGGCCCCCGCGGGGCCCAAATGCAGAAGGGGGACCGGCCCGCCGGCCGATCCCCCTTCGCTGTCGCGTTCCGGGAGTGCCGGCTTACTCGGCTGCCTCCGCCGTCGGGATCACCGAGATGAAGGTGCGGCCCTTGAGGCCCTTGTGGAACTTCACGTTGCCCGGAAGCTTGGCGAAGATCGTGTGATCCTTGCCCATGCCGACGCCCGCGCCCGGCCACCACTGCGTGCCGCGCTGGCGGATCAGGATGTTGCCCGGGATCACGGCCTCGCCGCCGTACTTCTTGACGCCGAGGCGCCGACCGGCGCTGTCGCGCCCGTTGCGCGAGGAGCCGCCTGCCTTCTTGTGTGCCATCTCGTCCTCCTCAGCCCGTCACGATCTCGGTGACGCGCACGGTCGTCAGGTCCTGGCGGTGGCCGCGCAGCCGCTTGGAGCTGCTCTTCCGGCGCCGCTTGTGAAAGGTGTAGACCTTGGGCCCGCGGACCTGGCTGATCACCTCACCCTTGACCGAGGCGCCGGCGACCAGGGGCGCACCGACCGTCACGGCCTCGCCCCCCAGCATCAGCACCTGGTCGAAATCGACCGCCTCGCCCGCCGCCAGGTCGAGCTTCTCGATCGTGATCTCGTCGCCGGCGGCGACCTTGTACTGCTTGCCGCCCGTCTTGATGACAGCGAACATCGCCCTCACTCCCCTGCGCGCCCATCGGCGCCGGCCGCGGTCCCGGTTCATCCGGGACGTGCCGGTCTTCATGCGGCCAAGCCGCGCCTGGGGCAGCGTCATCGCCCCGTGCCGTCACCGGATCCGGGGCCTCTGCCGGCCGTCCGGGCAATCCCGGACGACAAAATCTGCGCGCCGCCACCGGTCGGTCGCGTCGCGAGAGCGCCGATATGCGCGCGCGGCCCTGCCCCTGTCAAGCGCCGCATCACCGCCAGAAGGCGCCCCCTGGCGCTCGATTTGCCCCTTGCACCCCCCGCCCGCCACCGCTACACCCCGCCCGCGACCGGAGGAGGCCATCGCGCCACCATCCAGCAGCCTGCGGAGAGGTGCCGGAGTGGTCGAACGGGGCGGTCTCGAAAACCGTTGTGGGGGTGACTCCACCCAGGGTTCGAATCCCTGTCTCTCCGCCATTTCATTCTGAATCGACGACGTGAGCGTTGGACGGGCAAGGGCGACACAAAGTGGAGCACCACGCCCATGAAACAGTCCGCCTTCCTGTCGCCGCCGCGCCACGGGAACCACTGTTTCCGCCGGCCCTTGCCTTTCCCAGACCGTAAAGGCCGAAGAACCGGTCGGTTTACCCTTCGCGCAAAGTGTCCAGGGCGGGCTGGCGATGTGGACCGCCATCTTGAATCATTCGGACGATCGGTTCAGGACAACAAGGTATTGGCAATATTAGATGCGCTAGATGGCGCAGCGCTACTTCGCGGCGTCTCTGGATGCGTGTATCGAGCAGTCGAACGATACCGGGTTGCCTGATCGGTCCCTCAAGGTCCTGCGCCAAGAGCTTGCCACGCATGGAGACGGCGCAGAGGGCCATGACGACCTTTCTGACCTCTTCATTGATCCTGACGCCTTCCGGGCTTCAGCGGGCCTGACAGAAGCTCCGCGGGCTGTGAACGAGGGCTCAGTTGCAGAAATCGTCCGAGGCATTCATCTCTTAACTCCAGCGTGGTCGCTTTGATGCACGAGCAGCCCCCCCCTTGCAAGACCAGGAACTGGCCGGCCTGCAACGAAGCGCTCCAGCGCCGGGGCTCGCTGACGATCTGGTTCGACCCCGGGATGAGCTGGGAGGCCGTGTGTCGACCCGGTGAAATCCTGCTCATGCTACGGGGGAGACGATGTCGTGTCGCGATCCATCGGCCGGAGGAGCGGGTGCACGTCATGCGGCCGGCTTGGCACGCTCTTGGGCCCGTCGACCGGCGG
>JBCBPG010000453.1:0-4324 GCA_039820865.1 Pseudomonadota bacterium | reverse complement strand
GCGCGGCCGGGCGCGAAGGGATCGGGGGCTGCGGGGGCGAACAGGTCGTCGTCGTCCGGGATCAGCGGCGCGCCGTCGTCGAGCGGGCCGCGGTTCTCGCTCAGCCGCCGCCAGGCGGGCGCGTCGCCCCTGCCGCCACCCGACGCGGCGGCCGCGCCGCCACCGCCCGCGGGGCCGAGCAGCGCGTCCAGCGGGTCGTCGCCGGCGCCCGGATCGTCGAGGAGGCTCGCGATGTCGTCGACCCCGCCCGCGGCCGCGCCCGTCGTCGCGCCCGCCGCGCCAAGGCCGAGATCCGGCGCGGCCGCGGGCGGCAGCGGCTCGGCGCTCGCCGCCGTGGCCGCGCCGCCGATCTCGACGACCAGCTCGTAGGGGCCCACCGAGACGACGTCGCCGTGGCGGAGCGGGGCCGGGATCTCGCCGATCGCCTCCGGCCCGCCATTGAGGAAGGTGCCGTTGGTCGAGATGTCGACCAGCATCAGCTCGGCGCCATGCACCTCGATGCGGCAGTGGCGCTTGGAGATCTGGCGGTCGGGGTCGGGCAGGGCGAGATCGTTCTCGACCCCGCGCCCGATCGTCAGCGTGTCGTCCTGCATGGCGACACGGTCGACGCCGCCCGGCAGCGCGCCCGAGGACTGAAGCCTGATCGAGACCGTCACCCCGCCCCCCCGGTCACCCGCCGACCAGCACGGTCACGGCGCCTGGCCCGATGACCATCCCGCCATGGGCCGCGTTGTCGAGGATGCGCGCCTGCGGTTTCTTGCCCGTCAACACCGTGGCCGAGCCCTTGAGGATCGTGCCCGGCGGGCCCACGCAGGTCGTCATGTCGCCAAGGCGCGAGGCCGGCATCTTGGCCGCCAGCACCGTGAACTCGCCGAGGACGACCATGATGCCCACATGGGGCACCACGCCGGTGACGGCGGGGCAGACGACGGTGTTGGTCACCTGTGCTGCCGGCAGTGTCATCGTCTCGCTCCCATGCCGCCCCCAATGCCGTTGCCGGGGCCGTTCCCAATGTCGTTGCCAGGGCCCTGCCATCCTGCGCCGTGGCCGGCCACGGCACCAGTGTCGCCCGTCACGCCAGCCGCCCGCTGCCGCCGCGCGCGATGTCGAGCGCGCGGTCGAGCAGGCGTGTGGCGCAGGCCTCGGCCGTCGCCGGGTCCTTGGTCACGGCCTTGACCACGAGGGCGAAGACGCAGAGCGGGCCGGCCGCGCTCGGCGCCTCGAACTTCTGCATCTTCTCGTCCGCGCCGAGACGGCCGTCGCAGAACAGCACCGGCACCGTGCACTGCGCCGTCGGGTCGCTGGCGGCCGCGGTCTCGCCCACGGCGCGCGCGTGCTCGCGGTTCTCCTCGGTCGGCTTGAAGACCCAGGCCTCGGCCGCAGCCAGCGGCGCGGGCGTCCTGTCGGCCGGGATCTCGCCGAGGAGATCGCGCGCCGCCAGGCAGGCGAGCCAGGTCGCCTCGCGCGCGGGCAGGGCATGGGCCATCAGGCGCAGCCGGTCGATCTCGGCCATCTTGCCCTCGAGGCGTGAGAGCAGCGCGGGCACGCTCTCCTCGCCCTCGGCCACGGCGCCCGTCTGCAGGGCGATCTTGTCGCGGGCCATCAGCGCCGCCGCCGTCAGCGGCAGCAGCTTCTTCAGGCCGGCGAAGCGGGGGTCGATCTCGCTCATGTTGGCCTCAATTGATCATCGTGATGCCGCCCTTGAGCGTCAGCATCGCATCGCCGCCGACGTCGACCATCGTGCCGCCGACCGAGGTGGCGAGGTCGGAGGAAAGCTCGGCCGAGAGGCTGCCGCTGACCGTCGCCGTCATGTCCGAGGTCATCTCGGCCGCCATGCTGCCGGAGGCCGCGAAGTTCATCTGCGCCGTACAGGTGATGTCCATCGACTTGAGCGTGATCGAGTTCATGTCCATCACGATCGAGGACTGGCCGCATTTGAGCGTGATCTTGGTGCCTGCCTCGATGGTGATGTTCTGGCCGACGTCGATCGCCTGGTTCGAGCCGATGTCGACGGTCTGGTTCTTGCCGATATCGACCGTCTGGTTCGAGCCTATCGTCGACTTCTGGTCCTTGGCGACCTCCTCGGTATGGTTCTTGTTCATCTTGACGGTGCGGTCGTCCTCGACGGTGTAGTTCTCCTTGCCCTTCTCTACGGTGAAGGTGTGGTTGCCCTCCTTCACCGTCTCGGTCCGATCGTTGTGGATCGTCATCGAGTAGTCGCCCTTGTCCTTGTGCTCGAGACCGACCGTGATCGTGGCGTTGTTCTTGATCCGCTCGAAATAGTCGCGCTCGGACTGGAGGCGGACGAACTCGCTGTCCTTCTTGTCCTCGAAGATGAACTCGTGCGCCATGGCCGAGGTCTTGTCGTAGCCGCCGGCGGTGCCGCCCTTGGACGAGACCGAGGTCCAGCCCATGCGGGTCATGTTGCCGGGCAGCGCGAAGGGGTGCTTGGTCTGGTCGTTGAACAGCATGCCGACGATCAGCGGCCGGTCCGGGTCGCCCTCCTCGAACTCGACCACGACCTCCTGGCCGATGCGCGGCAACCAGACCATGCCCCAGCCCTTGCCCGTCCAGGGCTCGGCCTTGCGGATCCAGCAGGAGGACTTGTCGTCCTTCTGGCCCTCGCGATCCCAGTAGAAATGGACCTTCACCCGGCCGAATTCGTCAGTGTAGATCTCCTCGCCCGAGGGGCCGACGACCACCGCTGTCTGCAGGCCCGCGATCACCGGGCGCGGCGTGGTCTGGGGCGACTTGTACTCCTCGCTGGCGGGCATGACCTCGAACTTGCAGCGATAGCGGTCGCGGGTGCCGTCGATGTCCAGCACCAGTTCCTCGCCGAAGGGGCTCGGCGTCTCGTCCTTGATGCTCCCGTCCTTGTCGAGGATCTCGACGCGCAGCTCGTGGACGGCGCGCGTGACGACGTATTCGGCGTTCAGCGCCTTCATCGGGTGGCCTGTGAGCTTGAAGCGGTGGCCCGTCGCCAGCCGGCGCAGGTTGCCGATCAGCCGGTGGCGGCGATAGCGCGCGGCAAAGCCCTCCATCCGGTGGCGCGCCAGCGTCTCGCCGCGCCCGGTCTCGCTGAAGCGGCCGCCATAGTCGTAGCGCTCGTAGCTCTTGTGGCTGTGCTGGCCCTTGGGGATCGAGGAGACGGATTTCAGGTCGGTCTGCGACGTCTCGTAGAAGTAGTCGTTGAGCGTGACCTTGCCGGTCGTCACCCGGCTCATCTCGGTCGCGGCATAGACGTGGTCGTCACGCCGGTGGTACTCGCCATCCTGCAGGTAGAAGTCGACGCTCGACGACCCCTCGATGCTGGTATGGCTGCCCGAGCTGTCGAGCATGACCAGCTTGGCGGCCGCTTCGGTGTAGTCGAAGTAGTAGTAGATCCCCTCCTCCTCCATCAGCCGGCTGACGAAGGCGAAGTCGGTCTCGCGGTACTGCACGCAGTAGGTGCGGGTGGCGAAGGTGCCGGTGGTCTTGTCCTGGAAGTCCGAGAAGCCGTTATCGCCGAAGACCTGCTTGATGATCTCCATCGCGGTCTTTTCCTGGAAGATCCGGCAGTCGGCGGTCTGGTCGAGGAACCAGGGCCAGCAGCGCAGCACCGCGCGGAACAGCAGCACGCCCTGCCAGATGCCGCAGCACTCGACCTCGACGCAGTGGCCGCCGAAGTGGCGCTTGGACCCCTCGACGTCGGTCTCGATCGCGAGCGAGATGTATTCGCCCAGGATATCCTCGGTCTTGGTGGTGAACTTGTCCGAGGTGAACTCGACGATGATCTCGGTGACCTCGCCCAGTCCCTCGGTCACCCGGGCGCGCAGGAACTGCATCTCGTCCTCGCCCAGCGGGCCGGACATGGTCAGGCGGCGCTTGTCGAAATCGATGCTGCTGGCGCTCATGGCTCAGTCCTCCAGTTCCGTCCCGTGGCCGCGTCACGCGCCCTTCAGGAGCGCCGCGATGTCCGGCGCGATGGTACCCCCGGCCGCGGCGGGCGGGGGGGGCGGCAGGGCGGCGCGGATCGCCTCCAGTGCCGCGTCGTCGATCTCGGGCGCGGGTGGCCCGGGCGGGCGAGGGGCCAGGCCCGTGGCCCAGGCGCCGCGCAGCGCCTCGCCCCCCAGCGACTGCCACGAGGCGATACGCACCTCCGGCCGGCCGCGGATGCCGATCACCGGCATCAGACCCCGCGCGACCGCGGCCTCGTGCGCCGCCTCGGTCGTCAGCCGGTCGGTGCAGGGCAGGGCCTGCGCCTCGCCATGGGCGTCCGTGACCGTGTGATAGGCCATGTCGTCCAGCGCCGTGACCCGGCCAAGCGCCACGCTGCCCTCGCCCG
>JBCBPG010000452.1:0-4330 GCA_039820865.1 Pseudomonadota bacterium | reverse complement strand
CGCCGAGGTCCTGGTAGAAGGCCCGCATCCGCGGCTGGCCCGCCGGCATCAGGATCCGCCGCGGCGCCAGCGTCACGACGTTGAGCCCGGTGTTGATCTCGCCCTCGGGGATCGCGGGGTCGGGCATGGCGACGTAACAGCCCGCCTCGCGCAGCATGGCGACCGCGCGCGCGGCTAGCCGCCGCGGCCAGCCGATGGCGAGGTCGGGGGCCAGGACGCGCAGCATGCCCATCAGGTGCATCGTGCCCCAGGGCAGGTCGACCGCCTCGAGCGTCACGCCGATCTCGCCGAGCATGCCGGCCAGCCGGTCGCGCGCCGCGGCATTGGTGCGCAGGCCGAGGCCGACCAGCGCGCGGTCCGGCGCCAGCCACATCAGGTCCGCGCCCTCGAACGTCGCACGCCCCGTCATGCAGCCCAGGATCGGCACGCCCGCCCCCGCCAGCGCCGCGGCGATCGCCACCTCCTCGCCCGCGCGCACGCGGCTGGCGGGCCGCGCCAGGATCGCGCCCTCGGGCGTCATGGCGAAGAGATCGGCGGCGAACATCTGGTTGGGACGGGTGGCCGAGGCCGGGGCCTGGATCACCTCGACCCCCTCGGCGCGATAGGCCGCCGCCAGCGCGGCGTGCTCGGCCTCGGCGCGGTCGAGGTCGACCGGGGCGAGGAGCTGTGCCGCGTCCGGGTCCGCGCCCGCCGCCGCCAGCGCCGCGCCCGGCGGGCAGAGCAGCACGGTCTCCAGCCGCCCCCACTCGGTCGAAAGGCCCGCGCGGCGCCAGAGCGTGCCCAGCTCCTCGCGATGCGTCGGCAGGCGCGGCTGCCAGCCCGGCCCGCCATAGGCCGCCGCCCCCAGCCGTGGCTCGGCCCGATCGCGCCCGTCGGGCGTGGCGGCGGCGCTCACGCCGTCCGCGGGCCGCGCGAGGGCGGCGTCGCCGGGAGTGTCAGGCTGCACGGGCCCGCGCTCCGCGTCAGGCGAAGGGGTTCTTCATGCCCGGGGGCAGCGGCAGCCCCTCGGTCACCTTGGCCATCTCGTCGGCCGCCTTCTCGCGCGCCTTCGAGCAGGCGTCGTTGACGGCGGCGACGATCAGGTCCTCCAGCACCGCCTTGTCCTCGGTGCCGTCGACCAGCGAGGCGTCGACCTCCAGGCCCACCAGCTCGCCCTTGCCGGTGGCGGTCGCCGTGACCATGCCGGCGCCGGCCGTGCCCTCGGCACGGATATCGGCCACGCGGGCCTGCGCATCGGCCTGCTTCTGCTGGATCTCGCCGGCCTGGCTCATCAGCCTGGCCATGTCGCCCATACCCTTGAGCATCTCAGTCCTCCTCGTCCTCGTCATCGTCCAAGAGATCGGCGTAGTCGTTGTCGTCTTCGGGTTCCGGCAGCGCCGGCGCCGCGCGCTGGCCGAGCGGGCGCAGCGCCGCGATCCGCGCGCCCGGGAAGGCGGCGAGGGCTGCGGCCACGATCGGATGCGCCTCGGCCTCGGCCTGGAGCGCCGCCTCCGCGCCCTGCCGACGCTCGGCCAGCGTCGCGGCGCCGGGCGAGCGGCTGATCACCACCGACCAGCGCGTGCCGTCCATCGTCTGCAGGATGGCCCTGAGCCGCCCAGAAAGGTCGCCGGGCGCGTTCGGCGCGGGTTCGAACTCCAGCAGCCCGGGGCGCAGCCGGACGGGCCGCACGAAGGCGCCGAGCTCGTTGGCCTCGAGCAGGTGGCCGGCCGCGTTCAGCCGCGCCTGCAGCGCCTCGAGCGCCGCGACGATGTCGCCCTCGGCGGTGTCGGCCGGCCGGGGGGCCTCCGGCTCCGCCTGCGGCAGAGGAGGCGCGAAGGGACGCCCGGCCCCCGCGGGCCCGGGCACCTCGGCGGTCGAGGGCCGTGGCAGCGCGACCGCCACGCCATAGCCCGGCCCCTGCCCCGGCCCCGACACCGGCCCCGGCACCGGCCCCGAGCCCGACCCTGGCACCGGCCCGCGGTCGCCGGCCGTCACGGGCGCGGCCACCGCCGCTGTCGGGCCCGCCGGCGCGCCCGCCCGGGCGCCACCGCCGGCACCAGCGCCCGCCGGATCCGGGGCCGAGGCTACCGGCGCCCCCATCTCGCCGCGTGTCGCGCCGCCCGGCCCGCCGCGTGTCCCGCCGCGTGTCGCGCCGCCCAGCCCGCCGCCCGGCCCGCCGCCCGGCCCGCCGCCCGGCCCACCGTCTTGCCCACCGCCCGGCCCACTGCCTTGACCACCGCCTGGCCCGGCGGCCGGAGCAGGCGCGGCCGCGGCAGGCTGCGCCGCAGGCCCCATGCCGGAGGCGCCGCCAAGGCGGGCGACGAGGTCGGCCGGGCTCGGCAGCTCGGCCACGTGCGTCAGCCGGATGACCCCCATCTCGGCCGCCATCAGCGGCTGGGGCGCCGCGGCCACCTCGTCGAGGATCTTGAGCAGCATCTGCCAGGCCCGGCTCAGCACCCGCATCGAGAGGCGCGAGGCCAGGTCGCGCCCCCGCCGCCGCTCCTCGGGCGCCACGGTCGGGTCGTCGGCGCGCGCATCGGCGATCTTGATGACCGAGATCCAGTGCGCCAGCTCCGCCAGGTCGCGCAGCACCACCGCGGGTTCCGCCCCCTCGGCGTGCTGGCGGGCAAGCTCGGCCAGCGCACCCGCCGCATCGCCGGCCATCACCGTCTCGAAGAGATCGAAGACCCGCCCCCGGTCGGCGAGACCCAGCATCGAGCGCACGGCCCCGGCCCCGATCGCCTCGCCACCCGACCCGAGCGCGATCGCCTGGTCAAGGAGCGAGAGCGCATCGCGCACCGAGCCCTCGGAGGCGCGCGTGACCAGCCCCAGCGCCTCGTCCTCGACCGACACGCCCTCGGCCGTGCAGATGCCCGACAGGTGGCGCAGCATCACCGCCGGCTCGATCCGGCGCAGGTCGAAGCGCTGGCAGCGCGAGAGCACCGTCACCGGCACCTTGCGGATCTCGGTCGTGGCGAAGAGGAAGACGACGTGCTCCGGCGGCTCCTCAAGCGTCTTGAGAAAGGCGTTGAAGGCGTTGGTCGACATCATGTGGACCTCGTCCACGATATAGACCTTGTAGCGCGCCTCGACCGCCCGGTAGCGCAGCGCCTCGATGATCTCGCGCACGTCGTCGACGCCGGTATGGCTGGCGGCGTCCATCTCGACCACGTCCTGGTGGCGCCCCTCGGCGATGGCGCGGCAGGAGGGGCAGTCGCCGCAGGGGTCGATCGTCGGCCCGTCGCCGCGGCCGGTGCAGTTGAGCCCCTTGGCGATGATCCGCGCCGTCGTCGTCTTGCCGACGCCGCGCACGCCCGTCAGCAGGTAGGCATGCGCGATCCGCCCGGCGGCGAAGGCGTTGGTCAGCGTGCGGACCATCGCCTCCTGGCCGATCAGGTCGCGGAAATGCCCCGGCCGGTACTTTCGCGCCAGCACCTGATAGGGTGTCGCCGGGGTGTTCTCGCTTTCGCTCATCGTGCCCGTTCCGCCTCGGCGTTCACTGTAGCGACCGGTGCGGGGGCGGCAAGCGGGCGCGGACGCGAGATCGGCGGCGTCGGGGGCGCGGCCGGAAGAATGCGGGGGCGCCATGTCGGCGGGGCTCGTCACGCTGAATGCCGGGTTCCGCGCGGTGCGCCGGCGCGCGCCGCTGCTGTTCTGGCCGCTCGTGACGGTCTACGCGGGCATCGGGGGGCTGGGGCTCGGCCTCGCCTCGCACTATCTCGACGCGCGGCTGGTGTTCTGGCTGGTGCCGATCTCGACGGGCGCGCTGATGTGGCCGGTCCTCGTCGACACCGGCCTCGGGCGACTGAGGGGGACGCTGGCGGCCGCGCTGATCTCCGCGCTGGTCTGGTGGACGCAATGGATCGGCTGGCACCTGGCCGAGGGCGCGCGGCCGCAGGGTCCCTTCCCCTCGACCGCCTGGCTGGCCGAACCGCCCCCCACTCCCTCGCCCTATGACTTCGACGCCCGGGCCGGGATCGCGGCCGCGATCGCCTTCGCCGTGATGCCGCCCTCGGGCTGGCCGGCGCATTTCCACGCGCTCTCCGAGATCAAGAAGCTCGAGACGCCCCGCCGGCGCAACCGCTCGCGCCGCCACTACCGCCCCGAGGAACTGCGCCGCTACTGGATCATGGAACCGTTCGTCTACTGGACCGTCATGCTGATCGCGGTCTGGCCGCGCAGGGCCGAGCGGATCCTGCAGTTCGCGAACGCCCTCGGCCTCGGGCGCGGTCGCGGCTGGCGCCCCGGCCGGCAGCAAGACTGACCGCCCAGCGATCGCGGCGCCGCAGTCCGGCCTGGCGCGCTCGCCCCCCCCCCCCCGCCACCTGGCCGACGACCCGCGATCGAGCGG
>JBCBPG010000451.1:0-4348 GCA_039820865.1 Pseudomonadota bacterium | reverse complement strand
GGGGACGCTGCGGTAGGGCGCCTCGCGCCAGCCCTGCCGCGCGCCCGCCATGCCGCAGATCGTGACGGGCACGGGGACGGGCACGCGGGCGTCGGACAGGAGATCACCGACGAGGGCGAGGAGCGCAGGCTCGAATGCCTCGGGCGCCAGGCGGGCCATGCCGTCGTCCGAGGCGCGCTCGGCCAGCACCCGGCCGGCCTCGTCCATCGCCCAGGCACGCAGCCGCGTGGTGCCCCAGTCGACCGCGAGCCAGGCCGTCGCGGCGATGGTCGCGCCCGGCGTCACGACGCCTGCAGATCCCCGGGCAGGAGCGCGGCCGGCATGTTCTGGTAGCAGACCGGGCGCAGGAAGCGGCGGATGGCGAGCGTGCCGACCGAGGTGTGGCCGAAGTTGGTCGAGGCCGGGTACGGGCCGCCATGGACCATCGCGTCGCAGACCTCGACGCCCGTCGGAAAGCCGTTGACGAGGACGCGGCCGGCCTTGCGCTCGAGGACGGGCATCAGGGTCCGCGCAGCCTCGGTATCCGCATCGTCCATGTGGAGGGTGCAGGTGAGCTGGCCCTCGAGCGACCGGGCGACGGCGAGCATCTCGTCGGGGCCCGAGACGCGGATGACGAGGCCGAGCGGGCCGAAGACCTCGTGGCCGAGGGCGTCGTCGGCCATGAAGGCGGCGCCGGTGGTGGCCATGAGGTTGGGCGTCGCCGCGCGGCCGGGCGTGTCGGTCGCCAGCACCGTCTCGACGCCGTTGTGGCCCGCAAGCCGGTCGCGGCCGGTGCGATAGGCCTCCGCGATCCCGTCGGTCAGCATGGGCTGGGCGGCGGCACCGTCGAGGGCGGCGCGCGCGGCCTCGGTAAAGGCGTCGGCGGCCGCGCCCTCGATGGCGATGGCGATGCCGGGATTGGTGCAGAACTGGCCCGCGCCCATGGTGAGCGAGCCTGCCCAGCCCTGGGCGAGCGCCTCGCCCCGCGCGGCCAGCGCCGAGGGCATGAGGAACATCGGGTTCACGCTGCCGAGCTCGCCGAAGAACGGGATCGGCACGGGGCGCGCGGCGCAGAGGTCGAAGAGCGCGCGGCCGCCGCGGAGCGAGCCGGTGAAGCCGACGGCGGTGATCAGCGGGTGGCGGACCAGCGCGCCGCCGACCTCGTGGCTGCCGCCATGGACGACCGAGACGGTGCCCACGGGCACGCCGGTGGCGGTGATGGCGGCCAGGATCGCCTCGGCGACGATCTCGGTCACGCCGGGATGCGCCTCGTGGCCCTTGACCACGACGGGGCAGCCGGCGGCCAGCGCCGAGGCCGTGTCGCCGCCCGCGACCGAGAAGGCGAGCGGGAAGTTCGAGGCGCCGAAGACCGCGACGGGGCCGACGGGGCGCTGCATAACGCGCAGGTCTGGGCGCGGCAGCGGCGCGCGGTCGGGCAGCGCGCCGTCATGGCGGGTGTCGAGGTAGTCGGTCGCGCGCACATGGGCGGCGAAGAGGCGGAGCTGGCCGACGGTGCGCCCGCGCTCGCCATTCAGCCGCGCCTCGGGCAGGCCGGTCTCGGCCATGCCGGTGGCGGTGATGCGCTCGCCCCGGGCGTCGATCTCGGCGGCGATGGCCTCGAGGAACGCGGCGCGGGTCTCGCGGGGCGCGTAGCCATAGGTCTCGAACGCGGCCTCGGCGGCGCGGCAGGCGGCGTCGACATGCCCGGCCGTGCCCATCGAGACGGCATGGCCCGCGCCGGTCAGCGGCGTCGAGGTGAAGGTGCTCTCGCCCGCGACCCAGTCGCCCGCGATCAGGTGGCGGCCATGCATGTCGGTCATCTCGGATCCCCTTGGTGGGTCAGCTGTCGGGATGGACGTGGAAGCGGGTGCGCTGGCTGTAGCGCTGCCCCGGCTCCAGCAGGATGGACGGATAGTCCGGGTGGTTGGGCGCATCGGGCCAGCGCTGCGGCTCGATCGCGAGGCCGGCATGGGCGCCGTAGGGCGCGCCGCCATGGCCCGGATGCGGCGCGGTGGCCAGCGCCCCGCCGTCGTAGAGCTGGAGCCCCGGCTCGGTCGTCGTGACGTCGAGGCGGAGGCCCCCGGCCGCGAGCGAGCAGGCCGTGGCCGCGCCGCCGGGCGCATCGAGGCAGAAGTTGTGGTCGAGCGGGCCGTCGCCGGGCGCCATCACCGCGCGGGGCTGGCGGAAGTCGAACCGGCCCTCGACCGGCGCGGGGGGCCCGAGCGGGATCTTGGCCTCGTCGACGGGCAGGTAGCGCGAGGCGGCGACCTGGAGCGTATGGCCCGAGAGATCGGCGCCGCCGTCGAGCGACCAGTAGGCGTGGGAGGCGAAGTTGCAGAAGGTGGGGGCGTCGGCATGCGCCTCGATCTCGAGCACCAGCGCGCCCGCGTCGTCGAGGCGGTAGACGGCGGTCGCATGGAGCGTGCCGGGAAAGCCCGAGGCGCCGTCCGGGCAGGTGATCCTGAGCGCGCAGGAGCGCCGGTCCGTGCCCTCGAGCTTCCAGAGCGAGATGCCCGTGCCGGTGCTGCCGGCGTGCAGCGTGGTGCGCCCGGCCTCGTTGCGTTCCAGTTCGACCGTGCCGTCGCCGAGGGGCGCGCGGCCGCCCGCGATGCGGTTGGCGACGCGCCCGGCGATGGCGCCGAAATGGCGCATGACGGTCGGATAGGCCTCGAACGCCGGGCTGCCGAGGACCAGCGGGCGGTCGTGGGCGTCCACGCGGAAGTCCTGCAGGCTGGCGCCCCAGGTCAGGATCGCCGCCCGCGTCCCCCCGCCCTCAAGCCGCACGCGGTGCACGGGCGTGCCGTCCGGCGCGGTGCCGAAGCGCTCGATCGGGGCGGCGGGGCCGTCGGGGCGGTAGAGCATGGCTACTCGTGGAAGGCTGCGACCGTCACGCGCTGGCCGAGGAGATAGGCGTCGGCCACGTGGACCATGGGAGCGAGGTCCATGTCCACAGCGCGCGCGGCGACGAGGCCGGCGAAGTTGGCGTAGAGCCGCGGGTACTCGCCCGCCAGCGTCGCGTTGTCGCCGGCAGCACCACCGCCGATATCGCGACCGTCGACCGTCGCGCGCGCGCCGCCATCGGCCAGCGTCAGCGTGCCGGCATCGGTCTTGACCTCGATGCGCCAGATCTGCTCGCCCTCCTTCAGGAAGTCGAGATCGGCGGTCATCTCGGCACCGTCGAGGTGGAAGGCCATGGTCGCGGCGATCGGCGCCTGGGCGTTCTCGGGAACCATCAGGGTGGCCCCGGTGACGTGGAAGGGCGCGGGCACGATCTCGGTCAGGATCGAGAAGGCGTTGATCGTGGGGTCGAAGACGCCGAGGCCGCCGGGCTGGAAGATCCAGGCCTGGCCGGGATGCCAGCGGCGGACGTCCTCCTGCCAGGTGAGGTGGAGGCGGGTGATGCGCCGGCCCGCCAGCCAGGCGCGCGCCGCCTCGACCCCGGCCGCCTCGCGCGAGTGCCAGGAGGCGTAGAGGGCGGTGCCCTGCGCGCGCGCCATGGCCTCGAGCGTCCGGCATTCGGCGACCGAGGCGCCGGGGGGCTTTTCGAGCATCACGTGGCGGCCCGCGGCCAGCGCCTCGGCGGCGAGGCGGTAGCGCGGGATGGGGGGGACGCAGAAGGACAGCGCCCGGACCTCGGGCTGGGCGGCCAGCATCTCGGCGAGGGTGGTGTAGGCGGGGATGCCCGCGACCGTGCCCTCCAGCGACACGGTGGCCGCCAGGGTGAAATCGGGCGAGGCGGCGAGCGCGGGGACATGCTGGTCGGTGGCGATCTTGCCGATGCCGACGAGGGCAATGGGGGTCATCAGTGCGAGTCCTTCGGGACGGCGGCGCCGCGACAGCCGCGCAGGAAGTCGAAATCGGCGCCGGTATCGGCGCCCTCGACATGGGTGTGGAACAGGCGGGCATAGCCGCCCTCCGGCGCCTCGACGGGCGGGGTCCAGGCGGCGAGGCGGCGGGCGATCTCGGCCTCGGGGACGTCGAGGTGCAGGCGGCGCCGGGCGACGTCGAGCTCGATCATGTCGCCGTCCTGCACGATGGCGAGCGGCCCGCCGCGCGCGGCCTCGGGCGCGGTGTGCAGGACCACGGTGCCATAGGCGGTGCCGGACATGCGGGCGTCGGAGATGCGGACCATGTCGGTGATGCCGCGCCTCAGGACCTTGGGCGGCAGGCCCATGTTGCCGACCTCGGCCATGCCGGGATAGCCGCGCGGCCCGCACATCTTGAGCACCATCACGCAGGTCTCGTCGATGTCGAGCGCCTCGTCGGCGATCCGCGCCTTGTAGTGGTCGATGTCCTCGAACACGACGGCGCGGCCGCGATGGCGCATCAGGTGCGGGCTGGCGGCCGAGGGTTTGAGGACGGCGCCCTG
>JBCBPG010000450.1:0-4350 GCA_039820865.1 Pseudomonadota bacterium | reverse complement strand
GCGCCGTCCGGCGGGCCTAGAGCATTTTCCAGCCAGACTGACTCAGTCTGGCGTCAAGAAAATGCGGCAAACAAAACAACCTGGAGCGCGAGACCTGACGCAGTCAGGTCGGCAAGCGCTCTAGAGCAGTCCCTCTCCCGGCCGTGCCTGTCCCGGGGCGCGGCTGGCCAGGTACTTCCAGACACCGCTCGCCCGGGCCACGATCCGCGCGCCCGCGGCCATCTCGCAGGCCATGAAGCTGAGCCCGCCGGCCTTGCGCACCTGGTGCGCGCGGCAGAGCAGGACCTGCCCGATCTTGGCGGCGGCGACGAAGTGACAGTCCATCTGGATCGTCGAGCAGGGGTGCTGGTCGCCGAGGTCGAAGGTCGTCTTGCCCATGGTGATGTCCGCCATGGTCAGCAGAACCCCGCCATGGCAGACGCCGCCCGCGTTGATGTGCCGGTCGTCCAGCGCCAGCAGGCCGTAGGAGGCGGTGTGGGTCGGGGCGAAGTCCACCGGACCCACATGGGCGTTGAACCCCGCCGCGCGGACCGGGCGCCAGGCCATCGCCGCGAGCGCGGGCTCGCGTCCCTCCGGGTCGAGCGCCGCCTTGGCACCCGCCGCCGCCTCGATCATCGCAGGCGTGGGTGTCGCGCCGCCAGCCGTGCCCGGCGGCTGGCCGGCGCTGCTCTCGTCCGACATGGCGACCTCTCCCCCTGCGCCGCGCGCCGATGCTGGCGCCAGTGCGCCGACGGCCCTAGCATCGCCCCATGCGACAGGCCATCACCACGATCACGATCAGGACCGACGGTCCGGGCCTCCACCCCATCGACGGGCCGGTCAGGGGCTGGGTGAAGGGGCAGGCGCGGCGGGGCAGCGGGCTGCTGACGCTCCTCTGCCAGCACACCTCGGCCTCGCTGACGATCCAGGAGAACGCCGACCCGGATGTCCGGCTGGACCTGCAGGACGCCTTCACCGCTCTCGCGCCCCATGGTCACCCGCCCGGCGGCCAGCCCTATCGCCACGCCACCGAGGGGCCCGACGACATGGCGGCGCATGTGCGCACGGTGCTGTCGGGCGTCCATCTCTCGATCCCGGTCGAGGAGGGACGTCTGATGCTCGGCACCTGGCAGGGCCTCTATCTCTGGGAGCACCGCGACGCCCCGCACGACCGCCGCATCGCCGCCCACGTCCTCGTCTCCACCGAGCGCTGAGCCCAGCTTGCGCCGCAGGCGCCGCCAGCGGCGGCCAGCCGGAGGCGCCTCCGGCGCGACAGCTGCCGCTGACGCGCCTGCGGCGGACGACATTGGGCCGATACGTGAAACTGTCACGCTCGCCCGCTAGGGCAGGGGGAAACGGAGCACGCGCCCCATGCAGCACATCGCCTTCTCGACCCCCGGCCGGTTCTGGCGGGGCAACCTGCACACCCATTCCAACCGCTCGGACGGCAAGCTGCCGGCCGAGGCCGTCTGCCGGGCCTACGAGGAGGCGGGCTACGACTTCATCTGCCTGTCGGACCACCTGATCGGGCGCTACGACTATCCGATCACCGACACGCGGCCCTACCGCTCGAACCGCTTCACCACCGTGCTGGGGGCCGAGGTCCATGCCGGCACGCTCGGCAATGGCGAGCTCTGGCACCTGCTGGCCGTCGGCCTGCCCGAGGATTTCGAGCGGCCGCACCAGCCCGGCTTCGACCCCGACGAAGCCTCCGAGAGCGGCCCGGCGCTTGCCGCGCGCTGTGCCGGGGCCGGTGCCTTCGTCGCCCTCGCGCATCCGGAATGGTACGGGTTGACCCCCGAGGACGCCCGCGCGGTCGAGGCCGCCCATGCCGTCGAGATCTACAACCACGGCTGCCAGACGGGCGCGGCCCGCGGCTCGGGCATTGCGACCTGGGACATCCTGCTGAACGAGGGGCGCCGCCTCTCGGGCTGCGCGACCGACGACGCCCATTTCCACGACCCGGACCACTTCGGCGGCTGGGTCATGGTGCGCGCCGAGGCGAACGAACCCGAGGCGCTGGTCACGGCGCTGCGGGCGGGCGCCTACTACGCCAGCACGGGACCCGAGCTCCGCGATGTCCGGATCGAGGGTGGCGAGATCACGGTGGAATGCTCGCCGGTCGAGCGCGTCGTCGCGATGGGCGCCCGTTCGCGCGCCAAGGCGCGGTTCGGCCGCGCGATGACCCGCGCCAGCCTGCCACTCAGCGACGCTCTCGCGGCCGGCGGCTGGCTCCGCATCGCCGTCGACGACGCCGCCGGCAACCGCGCCTGGTCGAACCCGATCTGGCTCGACTGAGCGCGCGGCCCCGTCGGGCACCGCCCCCCGTCACGGTCGGTGCCGATGCGCAGGGCCGCCTGCCAGCCGCTGCCGTCGATACCCGATACCTGGATGTGTCGCTGGTCACGCCGGCCCTGCGCTGCGCGCAGCGCCGGCGTCGCTGACTGTGCTCACCGACACAGGGACCTCGCCGCCCCCTCTCCATCTCCCGCTCGTGGCCGGAGCGACGGCCGACAGGACACGGACGAGGAGACACCACCATGGCCCAGGACATGAAGTTCGAGAACGCCGACAGCTTCGAGTTCCGCAGCGACGCGTTCGAGCCGACGACCGTCTCCTCGGTGGCCGGTCCCGGGGACAGCGCGGACGAGACCCGGGCCAGCGACGCCTGGCCCGCCAAGTGGTCCGGGCCGCAGGAGGACGACGAGCCGGCCACCACGGCCCATGGCAACCTCACGCTGAAGCGCGGCACCTTCGAGGCCGGGGTCGAGCCCGAGAGCAGTGCCGGCACGCCCGGCGGCGCCGGTTCGCTGATGGACGAGGTCCCGGAGGAGGAGGAGCCGCTCCAGGCACGCCCCGCGGACCTGAACATCGACCTCGAAGGCCATGGCCTGCCCGGCGGCATCGGCACCCTGACGGAGCCCGAGGAGGAGGAGATCCAGACGCGCCCCGCCTCGATGGACTACACGATGGTCAACCCGGACGGCGTGCCGATCGGCCCCGACCCCGCGCCGGAGACCGAGACCTTCGACAGCTTCGCCTTCGCCTGACCGGGCGCGGCGCCGCGGGGCGGCTCAGGCCGCCCGGTGCCGGGCCACCGCGCCGAGACCGCCGAGCGCTGCCAGCATCAGCGCGAGCGCGGGCGGCAGCGGGATCGGCGGCGTGTCGACCGCCGGGACATCGAAGGTCACGCCCTGCGGGCTGGTCGCGTCCTGGATCGAGGCCTCGAAGGGGCCGGTCCCCGGGCTCACGCTGATCGCCTTGCGGAAGGTCACCGTGGTGTTGACCTCGAACTGGTAGGCGATCGTCACCGTCGGGCCGCTGGTGTCGAAGAAGCCGACCTGGCCGGACCCCGAAACCGCCGGGTCGGGCAGGGCGATCTCCAGCCCGCTCGCCGTCGCCTCGACATTGCCGATCGCGCTGCCGGTCAGCACGAAGCGGCTGTTGGCCGGCGTCAGGACCACGCCCGTGTGCGAGGGACTGTCGAAGCTCAGCGTCCAGTCGGTCACGTCGGCGAGCGCGACCGGGCCGAGATCGGCCACCGTCACGCTGCCCGAGACCGAGACGTCGCCGGTGCAGGTGGCGCTGCTGGTGCAGGGCCCGCTGTCGTCGATCTGGTAGGTGATCGCCCCGGCGGGCAGGGCGGGCAGGGCGGCCAGGACAGGCAGCGCGAGGGCGGCGGCGAGGAGGGTGCGGGTCGCAGGCGTCATCGGTCACTCCCTGAATGCTGGGCCGTGTGCGTGATGCGGCGCTCAACCTGTCCGAGCGCGGCTGTGACCATAGGTCAAGCGCGTGACGGTTCGGCGACGGCGGGCCGGGGGGCGGACGGTGCCGGGATGCCGGCCGGGCAGGGGCGACAACACGCACGCGGCTGTGACCCGGAACACGCGGGCTGCGCCCGGTCGACACGATCTCTCCCCCAGAGGCGGCGCCGTCGCCGCGCAGATCGCCCGAGGAGGCCACGATGACCCGCAAGACCGACACCTTCGAGTTCCTCGAGACCGCCGACGACTGGTCGGTGGCGGCGTCCCGCCGCACGGCCGAGGGGGATGTCGAGATGGAGCCCGAGATCGTGCCCGACGGCGACACCATCTATTTCGAGATGGAGCCGATCACGGTGAACCCGGACGCGGCCGCGGACAGCGGCTGGAACATCTACATGGCCGACATCTTCAACGAGCCGCACTGACAAGGGCTAAGGGGGCGGGGCCGCAGCCCCGCCCTGGTTCAGCGGCGCGTCAGCCCTCAGGCTCGAGGCGCGGCGTGGCCTTCGCGGTGTCGAAGGCGTCGCGGATCACGCCGAAGCGGTCGTCCGTCAGCGCCGCGCGGTCGAGCGCCTTGAGGAAGCCCACCGGCTCACGCGTCAGCTTG
>JBCBPG010000449.1:0-4362 GCA_039820865.1 Pseudomonadota bacterium | reverse complement strand
CCGCCTTTGCCTGGTCGATCAGCCAGCGCCCCAGCCGCTTCAGCCGCTTCTTGACCACGTCGTGGTAGTCGCGCCCCTGGGCATAGACGCTCATCGCCGCGCGATCCGGCCGCCCCAGCACCGCCAGGGGATCGCCCTCGGGCGTATAGGGTTCGGCCAGCATGATGACCGATCGCACGGCCGGCCAGAGCGTGCGCGGATCGGCGCGCCAGTCGAGCCGGTCGGCCATCCAGCCCATGGTGCCGTGCTGGCCCTCGGCCACCCAGGCCCGCAGCCGCCGCCCCGCCTCGACCACCGCCTCGGGGCGCGCGACGCGACAGTCGGCGAAACCCAGCGCGAGCGCCTCGGCCTCCAGCGCCGCGCGCAACCCGTCTCCCGCTGCCGCCGCCTCACCGCCCATCGCGCCCTCCTCCCCGCTTCTGGACGCCGAACCCGCCGCGGCACAAGGGTCCGGGCGCCCGGACGGCGCAGCCGGCCGCGGGGCGGCGGGGGCTCGATGCCCCCGACGGCCCGACCCCGGGCTCAGCCGGCGTCGAAGATCGAGGGGGGCTCGGGCGCCTCGGTGCAGAGCAGGACGGCGGGACCGTAGAGCGCCTCGGCCTCGCGCTCCTCGCCATGGTCGCTGTCGGTGAAGAGGGCGACGATCTCGACCGGGCCTTCGGGCGGGGTGCCGAAGGCGATCTCGTAGTCGGCCGCCAGATCGCGGCGCTCGCGCACCCAGCGGCCCATCGCCTCGGTCCCGCTGCGCACGACGATCGTGCGCAGGATCCCGGGGAAATAGGGGCTGTCGATCACGCTGCCGACGGGGTTGGTCTCGGTCGCCCAGGCATAGCGCAGCGTCGGCACGTCGTCGGGATTGAGCAGGCTGCCCGGGTCGCCGAAGGCGAAGAGGAGCGAGGCCGGCACGTCCTCGGCCTCGCGCGTCGCGAGATCCGAGGGTTCGGCCATCGCGTTGACACGCCAGCGCCATTCGACGAGCGGGCAGGTCCTGGTGTCGATTTCGGCGCGGGTGAGCAGCGCGGCCGAGGCGCCCCTGGCCGAGGCGGCGATGGCGACCTCGCCCTCGTCGGCGACCAGCGCGAACTCGGCCTGGCGCCAGACGGGCACGCGGCGCCATTCCTGCTCCAGCGCCTCGGCCGGGGCGAAGAGGGGCACGGCCACGCTGCCCGGGGGCGCGTCGGCGGGCGCCTCGGCCAGCCGCGCCGTCTCGGCCGCGCAGCCGGCCAGCGCCGCCAGCGCCAGCGCCGGCGCCACCGTCCACGCGCCCGGCCCGCCCCGATGCCGTCGACCTGCCATGCACTCGCCCTCCACCGCCCTGTCCCGTATCTCAATGCGCCAGATGGCCCGAACCGACGTCCGGACCAAGAAATCGCCGCCGCGGAACCCTCAGAAATCGAGGTTGGCGTAGTGGTCAGGGGGCGTGGGGAAGCCGGGCAGGTGGTCGGCGAGGAGCGAGCGGAAGGAGGGGCGCGACTTCAGCACCGAATACCAGGTACGCACCGTCGGATAGGGCTCCCAGGGTACATCGCCGGTATAGTCGAGGCAGGAAAGGTGCGCCGCTGCGGCAATATCGGCCAGTGTCATCCGCGAGCCCGCCAGCCAGTTGTTCCGCTCCAGCAGGAACGTCATGTAATCGAGATGGACACGAATATTGCGTGCCCCGGCCTTGAGACAGGCGCCATCGGGATAGCCGAGTTTCGCGAGGCGCTTGGTCACCCGCTCGAACAGCAGGTTTTCGGTGACTTCCCGGTTGAACTTGTCGTCGAACCAGCCGACCAGGCGGAGGACTTCGGCACGCTGGATGGCGTCGGCCGGGATCAGCTCCGGCTCGGTCATGGTGCTTTCGAGATAGTCGGCGATCGCGGGGCTCTCGGCCAGCACCAGGTTCGAGGTGGTCACCAGCACCGGCACCTTGCCGGCCGGGTTGAGGCGCAGGAAGTCGAGGCGGCGGTCCCAGGGACGCTCCTCGATCAGCTCGGCCTGCTGGCGCTTCTCGGCCAGCATGATGCGCACCTTTCGGCAGAAGGGCGAGAGCGGCAGGTGGTAGAGGCGGTGCATGGCAGGGGGGTCCCGGGGCGATCCTTGCGGGGGGCGGCGCGCTCCAGACCTGCCCCGCCGCCGGGCGCCATGCAAGCGAAAGGGCGCGGGCGGCGAGGGGCTGCCGGGGGGCTGCCGGGGGGCTGGCCAGGCGCTGGCGCGAGACACTGCGCGAGACACTGCGGGGACGCTGGCGGGGCAGCGGTGTTCCGCGTCCCGGAGGCCGTGGCGGTGGCGGAAAGGGCCGGAAAGCGCGTCGGGCCCCGGGTTCGGCTTTCGGTGCCGGAAAGCGGCCGGTCGAGCCCGGTTTTTTCTGCCCGCGCAGTCAGGGGGTTGGCCGCGCTTTCGGGCATGACGAATATCAATCGGCGATTCGTGATACGCGTTTTTCGGCCGTTTCGAGCGATTTTCCGGCTGCCTTCGGTGCTGGCGATCAGGTGACCATGGCGCAGTCGCAGGTCCCTTCGCGCAGGAGCTTCGCCAGCCGGTGGAGGCCCTCCTCGAGACCGGCGCGGCCGGTGCGCGCGCCGAGCGCGATGCGCACGAAGTCCGGCGTCGACTTGGCGACGCGGTAGACGGTGGGGGGCGGCAGCAGCACGCCGGCACCGGCCGCGGCGGCGACGAAGTCGGTGCTGGTCCAGGGCTCGGCCAGGGGCACGTAGACGAAGCTGGCGGCGGGATGGGTGACGGCGCCGTAGGGACCGAGCAGCCGGTCGGCCAGCGCCGCGCGCGAGGCGGTCTCGACCAGGACCTTTCGACGGATGCGCTCGGCCGCGTCGGTGCGGACCAGTTCGCCCGCGATCTGCTTGATGAGCCAGGGGGTGCCGTGGGCGAAGGCCTGGTGGGCGCGCAGCGTCGCCATGGTGCGCCCGGGCGGCGTGAGCACGAGGCCCACGCGGATGCCGGCGGCGACGCATTTCGAGAGGCTGCCCACGTACCAGGTCCGCTCGGGCGCCAGCGCCGCGAAGCTCTCGGTCGGCGGTTCGAGCAGGTGGCCGTAGACGTCGTCCTCGATGATCGAGGTGTTGCGGCGGCGCACGATCTCGACGATGGCGGCGCGGCGCTCGGGCGGCATGATCGTCAGCGTCGGGTTGTGGAGCGTGGCGGTGAGCTGGACCGAATCGGGGCGCAGCCGCGCGCAGGCGGCGTCGAGCGCGTCGGGCAGGATGCCGTCGGCGTCGGCGGGCACGGGCTCGAGCCGGGTGCCAAGGATGGCGGCGGCGTCGCGCAGGCCCGGGTGCAGGAGCGGGGGCGTCAGCGCGATGCCCGTGCCGCCGCGGGCGAGGGTGGCCATGGCGGCGACCACGCCGGCCTGCGCGCCCGGGGTGATGAGCAGGCGCTCGGGGTCGGCGGGCACGCCGATGGTGCGGAGCCAGCCGGCCATGATCTCGATCGGCTCGAAGTCGTCCTCGCGGCGGCGATAGCCGGTCAGGGGGGGCGCGCCGCCGCTACGCTCGAGCAGGCGCTGGAGCGCGAGCCCGATCTCGGCGTCCTGGCCCACGTCGATCGCCTGGTTGTTGCGCAGGTCCAGCGTCTCGGCCGGGCCCTCGCTGACGAGGGCCTCGACGGCCATGGGCGGCACGGGCGCGGGGCAGCCGGCGAGGCCGCTGCGCGCGAAGGTGCCGCGCCCGACCGTGGCCTCGAGCACGCCGCGCTCGACGCCGAGGCGGTAGGCGCGCGCGACGGCGCCGGGGCTGATGCCGAGGTCGTAGGCGAGGTCGCGCACGGGGGGCAGTTTCGCCCCGGCCGGGATCTCGCCGCTGGTGACCGCGGCGCAGAGCCGGTCGGCCAGCGCGCGGAACCGCGGGCGGGCATCGGGGTCGGGGGTGAGCAGTTTTGTATCCATCACAATGTAATTGTATCGGCATTGGATCGATTGTGCCAGTCATAATGCATCGCTTGTAACAGGAAACCCGATTGTATCGGTTACAATGGAGGACGATATGGCATCTCACCTGAGCGCGCCGGACCTGCCGCCGCATCCCGTCGGCCGGGTCCCCCATCCCTTCGCGGGCACGGCCCGCCGCGTCACGCTGGCCCGCCTGGCCACGATGATCGTCGTCTGGCAGCAGCGGATGCGCGCGCGCCGGCGCCTGGCCGAGATGAACGACCATGCGCTGCGCGACATCGGGCTGACGCGCGACCAGGCCTGGGAGGAGGCTGCGAAGCCGTTCTGGCGCTGAGCCGGGACCCGGCCCGGGCGGGCGCGGTCTGCGTGGACCGCACCGCCCGGGAGCATTCCCGCACGCAGCCTGCCGCGCGCACGACGAACCGGCGGCGCGTATGGCGATCCGCCGGGGTGGGTGCCAACCGGGCGGGCGCCCT
>JBCBPG010000448.1:0-4373 GCA_039820865.1 Pseudomonadota bacterium | reverse complement strand
CGGCGTCCCAGCCCGCCAGCGCCTCCATCAGCGCGCGGGCCGCGCGCGCTGTGTCGAGCGGCTGCTCGTACTCGGCGCCGGGCTCGGCATGGCGTTCGCCGAGGCGGGGCTCCAGCTTTTCGGCCGAGACGTACCAGAACCGCGCCGAATGCTCGGGCCTGGCATAGTCGGTGTCGAGCGCCCAGCCGTAGTCCCGTGCCAGCGCGGCACGGAAATCGCCGATCTCGACCGCGCCGTCGATGACATGGGCGGCGTCCTCGTCCACGGCCATCCCTTCGGCGAGGTCGTCGACGAGATCGCCGTGCGGCTCGAGGATCAGGGCGGCGAGCTGCTCCTGCCCCTCGAGCGAAAGCGCGCCCGCGGCCCAGTCCATCAGCGCGTCCCAGGGATGCGCGAGCGCCAGCGCCCCGGCCCCGACCGCCGCGGCCAGCCGGTCGAGATCGGCGCCGAGGGCGGCGCAGCGCGCCTGCTGCAGCGGATGGTCCGACCGCCAGCGCCCGGCATTCAGCCGCGCCCGCGCCAGCCGGTCCGCGAAGGCGGCGCGCGTCCCGGCAGTGGCCTCGGGCAGCGCGCGGACGCGGGCGATCGCGGTCTCGCGCGCCTCGATCCAGGCGTGGATCAGCGCCGGGTGGTTGACCAGGAACGGCGCCATGCCGAGGCCGGTGGAATTGCCCACGCCGAAGCGGCGGCGCAGCGTCGGCGCGATCACCGCCGCCCGGTCGCCGCCGCGCGCCCGGGCCATGTGCTCGGCCAGGTCCAGCGTGAAGGCGCGCGTCAGCCAGACCGACAGCATCTCGAGGCGAAAGGGCCCGCCCATCAGCGGCCGGTCGCCGAGCGCCGCGCGGTCCGCCGCGCCGAACTTGCCCGAACCGTAGACCGCCGTGGTGCGCATCAGGTAGCCGACGGCCTCGACCTCGGCCGGGTCGGGCTGCGCGCCCGCGGCCAGCCGGCCGACCACGTGGTCCCACAGACGCACCGAGCGGTTGGCGCGCGAGAGCGAGAGCTCGCGATCGCTGATCCGCCCGGCCTCCTGACGCGGCACATTGGCCTCGAGACGCGCCAGGTCGGCCGCGCCCGGCTCACCGTCGACCAGGGTGAAGGTGGCATCCCAGGCGGTGGCGATCACCCGGTCCGAACGCATCGCATCCGGCAGGTCATGCGCGAAGGCGACCAGGCTGTAGGTACGGCGCGGCCCCCGCGCGCGATAGACCGCCCTGCCCGTCCCGGCGGCGTCGATCTGCCAGATCGGGCGGTCGAAGCGCCAGCCCTCGCGCCGCAGCCGCCGCAACAGGACCCGCATGAAGGAGAGGCGCGTCTGGTGGGACGCCCCCATGCGGGCGAGGCGCATGACCTCGCCGGCAGGGCGCAGCCGCAGCGCGCCGTGATCCGTCCCTGTCGCGCCGTCCGCCACGCCGGCGATCCTCCCCTGCGCTGCCGCCCGCTAGGCGGGGCCGAAGCTCTCCTCGAAAAAGCGGAGCCAGTTCCCGCCCATGATCGCCGCCCTCTCCGCCGGCGTGAAGCCGACGGCGCCGAGCCCGTCCTCGATCGTGCCGAAATCGCGGTTGTCGCGGAACCATGACGGCTGCGGCGGAAAGCCCGGGGCGCTGGCCGAGCCCTCGCCATAGTCGACGCCCCTGGTCCATCGGCCCGTGCGCATCCACGCCACCACGCTGTCGGGCTGGTCCTGGCAGAGGTCGGAGCCGATGCCGAGGCGCTCGACCCCCATCACCTCCGCGGTGCGCGCGACCATGGTGCAGAAGCTCTCGAGCGTGCAGCCCGTCCCGCCGGCCAGGTGATGGGGATAGAGCGAAAAACCCAGCATCCCGCCGGTCTCGGCCAGCGCGCGCAGCACCGTGTCGGACTTGTTGCGCAGCGCCGGGTGCCAGGCGGCAGGGTTCGCATGGGTGATGGCGACGGGGCGCGCCGATCGCTCGATCGCCTCCAGCGTCGAGCGCTCGGCCGAATGGCTCATGTCGACGACCATGCCGACGCGGTTCATCTCGGCCACCACCTCGCGGCCCATCCGCGTCAGGCCCGGGTCCTCGTCCTCGTAGCAGCCGGTCGCGAGCAGCGACTGGTTGTTGTAGCTGAGCTGCATGAAGCGCGCGCCGAGGGTGTGCAGAACCTCGACCAGCCCGATGTCGTCCTCGATGGGCGAGGGGTTCTGGAAGCCGAAGACGATGGCGGTGCGCCCGCTCTCGCGCGCGCGGCGCACATCGGCGGCGGTCCGCGCCTGGACGATGAGGTCGGCGTGACGCTCGAACCGGCGGTTCCAGCGCTCGATGTTGAGCACCGTCTCCCGGAAGGTCTCGTGATAGGCGATGGTGACGTGGACCGCGTCGACGCCGCCCTCGCGCATCTGGCGGAACACCGTCTCCGACCAGTTGGCGTATTGCAGGCCGTCGATCCGGAACGGGCGGCTCACGCCGGCGCCCGCCGCGCCCAGAGGGGTATGGCGGGGGGTCTGGCGGGGCGTCTGGCGGGGGGGCTGGCGGGGCTCTGCATGCGTCCCTCCGTCGCTTCAGCGGTCACGTGGATTCTGCACCCGGCCCCGACAGTCGCGCTGCCCCGGGACCGGCGCATGGGGTCGGCCTCTGCCCACGCGCTCAGAACGGCATCGGGTGCGCGCGGTGGGCGGCCGCCAGATCGACCATCGCCTCGTCGCTCAGTCTCAGGTCGCGGCCCGCGGCGATATGGTCGAGCTGTGCCATCGTCGTCGCGCCGAAGATCGGGATGCAGGGAAACGGCCGCTGCAGGCAGAAGGCCATCGCCATGTGCACCGGGTCGATCCCGTGCTTTGCCGCGACCGCCAGGAAGGCCCGCACCGCGTCGTCCATCCGGGGCGAGGAGCGCGGCGAGCCGCCGGCGATGTGGTGGCGCGACCCCTCGGGCATCGCGCCGTCGAGATACTTGCCGGTGACGAAGCCCGTCGCCAGCGGCGAGAAGGCGAGGAGCGCGACGTCCTCCATGTGGCCGAGCTCGGCCATGTCGCCGTCATAGGGCATCCGGCAGAGCACCGAGTACTCGTTCTGGATCGCGGCAATGCGCGGCCCGCCCGTCCGCTCGCCCGCCGCCAGCCACTGCGCAGTGCCCCAGGCGCTCTCGTTCGAGAGGCCGAAGGCGCGGATCTTGCCCTCGGTGACCAGCTCGGCCAGCGCGCCCATCACGTCGTCCATGTGCTGGACCGTCGCCGCCCGGTCCTGGGTCGAGGGATCGAAGCCCCAGATCTGGCGGAAGTGGTACGATCCCCGGTTCGGCCAGTGCAGCTGGTAGAGGTCGATACAGTCCGTCTGCAGCCGCCTCAGCGATCCCTCGCAGGCCTCGCGGATGATGCGGCCGTCGACCGCCTGCCCCTCGCGCACGAAGGTCTTGTTCTCGCCGGCGCATTTGGTCGCGATGATGTACTCGCCGCGCCGCCCCGTCCGGGCGTTCCAGCGCCCGATGATCTCCTCGGTGACGCCCACGGTTTCCTTGCGGACAGGGTTCACCGGGTACATCTCGGCCGTGTCGAGGAAGTCGATGCCGTAGTCGAGGCTGGCGTCGAGCTGGCGGAAGCTCTCCTCCTCGTCGGTATTGGTGCCGTAGGTCATGGTGCCGAGGCAGAAGGCGCTGACCTCGATGCCCGTCCGGCCGAGCGTGGTGCGTCGCATGGTGGTATCCCCCGTGGCTTGCCGTCAGCCCTACCATCCACTCGCCTGACGGCAAGCCATCCGTCGCAGCCGCAATGCCGTGCGGGGCCGCGGTGCCGAGCGGGATGAACCACGCCACCATCGACCGACCACGCGATCAGCCGAAGCAGCCCGCGTCATCCTGATCCTGCCCCGGAAAATTGGACGGTGTCAGGCCGCCATGCGTTCCATGTCGGCCGGTGAACGGTAGCCTATCCCGGAATGCAGGCGACGTGAATTGTAGAAGCCCTCGATGTAGACGAACAGGTCGCGGCGAGCCTCGGCGCGGGTGGCGTAGACGCGATGGTGGACGCGCTCGGCCTTGAGCGTGTGGAAGAAGCTCTCCACCGGCGTGTTGTCGAGGCAGTTACCTTTTCGGCTCATCGACGGCGTTATGCATGCCGCCGCAAGGGCTTTTCTGTTGTCGTCCGCCGCGTATTGGGCGGACTCAACCGGTGCTCGCAACACCCCATTCTGGGAGGTTGCGATGACAGCGAGGAAACGGCGGTCGGGAAGATCGACCCGGCGGGCTCTACACTCGCCTGGTCGACCGCCAGTGGCGCGGCGCGAACACCGATTGTCGTTCTGGTTGACGATCGCAGCCGGGCGCTCCCCGCGCGTTCGCCACGCGTAGTAGCCGCTGGCAGAGACGCCGCGATGCTCATCGACGAACCGGTAGGTCACCGGCTGGCCGTCCCGAAGCTG
>JBCBPG010000447.1:0-4377 GCA_039820865.1 Pseudomonadota bacterium | reverse complement strand
GCTGCCGTGGAGGCCGTCCTCGGCCATCGCGAGGAGGCGACGCTGGCGCAGAAGCCCGATTGCGCTCTCGAACCGCTCCATCGCCGCCTTGTCACCGCGCAGCTGATCGGCATGCGCGGTGTGCCCTTCATGATCCGCGAGAGCGACGGCAGCTTCGTCGAGGGCGTGCCTCGCGATCTTCCCGGCTGGGTGGAGGGCGCGCGATGAGCGACGCCACGGGCGCCATTCTCTCTCCGGTCCTGGCCTACAAGCCCGACCGTTGTCTCTTCCTTTGCGATGACCGCTCCCTGGGCTTCGCGTTCGACTGCATGCCCCGCTTCGGCGCCAGTGAGAGCGTCGAGAAGCAGCTGCGGGCGCTCCTCGAGGACGAATGGCCAACCGGGGCCTGCCTGCAGATCCTGCTCCATGCCACGCCGAACCTCGTGAAGGCCTTCGATACCCAGCGCCAGCTCTTCCACGGCGATGTCGAGCCCGACCCGGCGAGCTTCGAGCGCCGGCAGGCCGCCTGGTTCCAGGCTCATACCGAGACCGGCTTCGACGAGCTTGGCGGGATCTATCTGCGCCGCATGCGCCTCGTGATATCGGCCAAGATGGCGATCTCGGACGCGATGCCGTCGGCCGAGGAGCTGGAGCTCGGTTCCCAGCTGGCACGGCGCGTGGAGCGCAATCTCCATGCGCTCGAACTCGTGCCAGGGCGGATCGACGCGCGCGAGTTTCTCACGATCTGCTCGGAGATGGTGAACCGCGGGCCCGGTGCCTCCTGGCGTCGCTTCGGACGGACGCCCTACGACGACGACCAGCTGATCCGCGACCAGATCCTCGACATCGGCTCGGAGATCGTGGTCGACCGTGACGGCATCGCGCTCGAGGGCGGTGGCCGCCTCGTGATGATGAGCCCCAAGGGGTTCCACGAGCAGATGCCGTTCACGACGGGTCCGCTTCTGATCAACGACATTCTCGTCGGCCGTCGGGGCCTCCACCGGCCCTTCTTCATCGCGCTCAACGTCGAGTTCCGCGACCAGCAGGCGATGCGCTCGGCCCTCGCCCTGAAGACCGCCTGGACGACCAACGCGGCCTCGGGCGGTCTCGTGAAATGGCTGCCGGCAATCGCGACACGCCATCGCGACTTCCAGGTGGTGAACGCCTCGATGGAGAACGGCCACCGCCCGGTGAAGTGGTCGCTGAGCCTCGGCGTCTACGGCGCGGACGTCAGGTCGGCCGAACAGGCAGCCTCCGACGCGGTGACCTACTGGGCCGAGCAGAACATCGTCCTCATGAAGGACCGCTACATTCCCCTGCCGCTTCTCATCAACGCGATGCCCCTGGGCCTCTGCCGCAAGTCCGTCGCCGATATCGGCCGGTTCCGGACGATGACGACCGAACATGTGGGCTGCTTCGTCCCGGTCTACGCCGCCTGGCAGGGCACGCCCACGCCGGTGATCACCCCGATCGCGCGCGATGGCACGCTCATGGGCTTCGATCTCTTCGACAGCCCGACGAACTACAATGCGGTCGTCGCCGCCGGCTCCGGTTCGGGCAAGTCGTTCCTGCTTCAGCTCATGATCCGGAACTATCTCGCCTGTGGCTCGAAGGTCTGGGTCATCGACGTCGGCGGGTCCTACAGGAACCTCTGCGAGCGCCTCGACGGCGAGTACATCGACTTTGCCGATCGCGCGATCTCGATGAACCCGTTCTCGCTGATCACCGACTGGGACGACGAGCAGGACCTCCTGCAGAACCTGCTCGGCGCCATGGCCTCCCAGTGCGAGCCGCTCACCGACATCCAGCGCGCCGGTCTCTCCGCCTGTCTCGCCGAGGTCTGGAAGGCGAAGGGAGCAAGCGGGGTGATCGACGATCTCATCGAGGCGCTGTCGGCCGACCCTGATCAGCGGGTCAGGGACGTCGCCAAGCAGCTCTACGAGTTCTCCAGCATGGGGATCTACGGGCGGTACTTCGCCGGGAGCGCCTCGGTCAGCTTCACCAATGCCTTCACTGTCGTCGAGCTCGGGGCGCTGCAGGGCCGGGCACAGCTGCAGCGCATCGTGCTCCTGCAGCTCATCTTCCAGATCCAGCAGGCGATGACGAAGCTGCCGCGCGAGAAGAAGAAGCTCCTGTTCATTGACGAGGCGTGGGAACTCCTGACCGACGGCGAGGTCGGCCGCTTCATCGAGAACGGGTATCGCCGCTTCCGCAAGCATGCCGGCGCCATGGTGATCGCGACGCAGTCCCTCGGCGATCTCTTCGCCAAGTCCGTCGGGGTCGCGATTGCGGACAACTCGGCGCACAAGCTCCTGCTCCAACAGGGCGCCGACACCATCGACCGCGTCGTCAAGGAAGGTCAGCTCTCGCTGCCTGCAGGCGCCGTCGACCTGCTCAAGTCGGTGCGTTCGGTCCGGGGCCGGTACTCCGAGGTCTTCTTCCATACCCAGGCGGGCATGGGGATCGGGCGGATCGTGGTCGATCCGGCGACCCGGCTCCTGTTCTCGACGACGCCCGAGGAGGTCGCGGCGATCGATCACTACCGCCGCAGCGGCATGGCCATCGAGGACGCCGTCGACGCCGTGCTCGAGGACCGGACCCGTCACCTGAAACTCGCGGCTGAATGAGGGCCTCATGACAGTCTCTCCCGACACCAACGCAACGGAAGCTGGCGTCGCCCAGACGGATGATGTGGCCTCTCGATCGGGCTGGGATCAGCTTGCCGCCGTCGCCACCGCGGTCCTGCTGGTCGCCGGTGCGTGCTACGGTTTCTGGTCGCAGAACCAGAAGATCGCCCTGCTCGAGGCGGCTCTGGCCGATCGGCCCGGAATCCGGATCGCCGACTATACGGCGATCCGGGAAGCGCTGGCGGCCGGTCACTCGGCGGACGCCATCCTGCCGCTCTTCGTCGACATCAAGACCCAGGCCACCCGCCTCGCCGAGGCCGGCTACATCGTGCTGAACCGGGCGACGGTCGAGGGCGACATCGAGCGCTTCCTGATCGAGCCGGCGCCGACGACAGTCGCCGCGCTTGGCCGCCCCCGGCCCTCCCCCTTCACGCTGCCGGCTGGTCACGCCATTGCCGATGTGCCTCACGCCCCGTCACCGCCGCTGCCCGTTGCAAGCGCAGGACCCCCGCCTGGTGCCGCGGGTGCCGGCACGCCGGTTCCCGTGCGCGCCGCCACACCCTCTGCGACGGCTGCCAGCAGACCGGGGATGAGCGATGCAGAGGCCGCCGCGCTCCTTCAGATGATCGTGGGGGCGGGGCAGTGATTGACAGGACGATCCAGCGGCCCGCGGTCGTCGAGGCTCCGGACTGTGGCGCCCTTGGCGCGAATTCCCCGGTCAAGACGCCCCCAGCCAGACCGATAGGGGAGAGTGTCGGTCCGCGTCGACGCCGGCGGGTCCTTGGTGCCGCTCTGATCACGGCACTCGTCGGGGTGCCGGCGCTCGAGATCACGGCCGGGAACTATCGCCTCGCCTATGATGGCCAGACCTCGCGCTGCCTTGAGGGCTGGCTCTTTGCCATCGCGCTCGGCGACGTCGAGGTCGCGCGCGGCGGCCTCCTGTCCTTCGCCCCGCCGGAGGCGGTCGGCAGCTACTACGGCCAGCCTGTCGCCTTCCTGAAGCGTGTCGAGGGCTTCCCGGGCGACGAGGTCGTGGTGACCCTCGCCGATACGCGCGTGAACGGCGTCGTGGTCGGTACCGGCCTCGCGCTTCTCGAGACCATCGGCAAGACCCCAGCGGAGGTCGAGCGCCGCTTCACCGTCCCCGAGGGACATCTCTTCCTGATGGGTGACACCAACGACAGCTTCGACGGTCGTTACTGGGGCACCGTCCCCTTCGACCGTCTCATCGGCGAGGCTTACTGGATCCTATGAGACTGATGTTCATCACACTCTCCGCCGTGACGGTGCAGATCATCGCCCTCTACATGGACTACATGGGGGGCTGACGTGGCAGTTGCTTCCCCTCGATGCGATGGTGGATCCGGGCCGTGCCAATGCAGCGACCGGCTTGCCGGTCCGAGGGCAAGCGGGCCCCAACCATGCTCACGCCAGCTGGTCTCGCCGCGCGTTCGACCGGTCATTCCAGATCTCACACCCCTTCTGCGCATCGGGCTGTTCTCTGGGGTCCTTGCAACCTGCGCCGACGCCGAACCCAGGACCGCCGGTCCGCAGAGCCTCGATCTCCGGGCGATCGCCCGTGACATCGCCGACGGCGTCGATGACGCCGTCACCTCCGTGCCGACGCGTGACCTCGAAGCGATCCTGGATGGTGCGGCTGCCGCGTCACGCCCGGGGCCGGGCATGGATGAGAGTGCCCGCCGGGGCCGTGCCTCCGTCATGTCGGTGCTCGGTGAGGCGGTCGACCGCGCGCCGCCGGCCGGCCGCCAGG
>JBCBPG010000446.1:0-4386 GCA_039820865.1 Pseudomonadota bacterium | reverse complement strand
CTCGATGAGGGCCGGCATGAAGCCCCACATCAGCCCGAGGAAGGCGATGAGCCCGCCCTCCCAGGCCTCGGCCACGATGCCGCCGGGGTAGTCGAAGAACTGGACGATCCCGCCGAGGAAGCTGCCCGAGTTCATCGATGACGCCTGGCCGTAGCCGAGCGCCATGACCGCCACCGCGATGCCGACGAGGCCGAGGCTGTAGAGCCTGCGGCGCCGCTGCACGGCGGCGATGTCGTCCATCATGTCGGTCACGGCCATGAACGGCGCTCCGGCGGGGTGGGGCGGGGTGAGGGGCGGTGCGTTTCACGCACCCTACGCGCAGGGGCGCAGGCTGCGTGGATCGCACCGTCCGAGCGGGGCCCGGACGGGGATGGGCGCCGCGGTCTCCCGCAGCGCCCGGTCGGCAGATCAGTTCGACTTCGCCTGGCGGGCGGCGATGATCGTCTCGTAGGCCTCGTGACGGATCGGGGCCAGGCCCGCGACCTCGCCGGCCATCACGCCATAGGCGCATTCGGGGTCCATCGACTCGAGCGAGGCCATCATGCCGGTCACCTCGAGCTTCACGCGCTCGGGCAGCGACTTGGACAGCACGATCGGGCCCTCGGGGATGACCGGCGACTGCCAGATCTGGACCAGGTCGGTCATGTCGACGAGACCGGCATCGGCCGCCTTGCGCAGCGCGCCCGAGTTGTAGCCGTCCTCCCACTCGCCGAGGCCGTCGGCCCAGGTCACGCCGGCATCGATGTCGCCGTTCGAGACCGCGACGATGGTCTGCTCGTGGCCGCCGGTGAAGACGACGTCGCCGAAGTACTCGCCGGCGTTCATCGAGTAGCCCTGCTGCGGGATGTTGATCGACGGGATCAGGTAGCCCGAGGTCGAGTTCGGGTCGCCGAAGCCGAAGACCTTGCCGCTCATGTCGTCGAGGCTCTCGATGCCCGAGTCGCGGCGCGCGAAGCCGACCGAGTAGTAGCCGTAGCTGCCGTCGGTGTTGATCTTGACCAGCACCGGCTCGACCGCCTCGGGGTCCTCGAGATAGACCTTGGCGTAGGACGAGGCGCCGAGCCAGGCCATGTCGAGGTTGCCACCCAGCAGGCCCTGGATCACGCCGTCATAATCGGCCGGGGCGAAGAGCTTGGTCTCCACGCCGAGCAGCTGCTCGGTGTACTCGCGCAGGCACTCGTTCGAGCGCAGGCGGTCCGAGGCGTTCTCGCCGCCCAGCAGGCCGATGCGGAACTCGGTGATGCCGAGGTCGCGCTCGGCGTCATGGGCGTAGACCTCGCTCGACCCGGCGTCCTGCGCCATGGCGGTGGTGGCGAGGGCGATGGCGGCGACGCTGCCGGCAATCAGGCTCTTGATGGTCATCGGTCTCTCTCCTGTCAGACCCGCGCCGCCCCTCGCGGGTGCGGCGCCGTTCCTGGCGGGGCCGTGGGGCGACCCCTGCCGCTCATGCGACCCCGGGGCGGCGCGCGGCGCACCCCAGGGCCGAAACGTCGCTATCCGGCGGCGACGGCCGATCCGGCCGTCTGGCTGCCGAGGCTGCCAAGGCTCGTTGAGGTCGCGGCCTCGTTGAACTCGGCGCCGGCGCCGTAGATCTCGCGCGCCACGTCGGTCGTCAGGTCGCGGGCCGGGCCGTCGAAGACGATGTGGCCCTTCCGCATGCCGATCACGCGGTCGCAATAGGTGCGCGCGGTGTCGAGCGTGTGCAGGTTGCAGATCACCGTCATCCGGTCGCGGTCGCGGATCTCGCGCAGCGCCTTCATCACGATCTCGGCGTTCATGGGATCGAGCGAGGCGATCGGCTCGTCGGCCAGGATCATCTTGGGCTCCTGCATCAGCGCGCGGGCGATGGCGACACGCTGCTGCTGCCCGCCCGAGAGCTGTTCGGCCCGCTTCAGCGCCTGGTCGGCAATGCCGAGACGCTCGAGCGCGGCGAGGCCGGCCTCGATATCCGCGGGCTTGAAGAGCGCGAAGAGCGAGGGGACGAGGTTCATGCCGTTCAGCCGGCCGAGGGCGACATTCGTGATCACGTCGAGCCGGGGCACGAGATTGAACTGCTGGAAGATCATCGCGCAGTCGCGCTGCCAGCGCCGCTTGGCCGCGCCCTTGAGCGTCAGCACGTCGGTGCCGTCGATCATGAGCCGCCCGCCCGTCGCATCGGTCAGCCGGTTGATCATGCGCAGCAGCGTCGACTTGCCGGCGCCCGACGGGCCGATCACGCCCAGCATCGTGGGCTCGGTGATGGTGGCGGTGAAGTCGTGGACGGCACGCGTCGTGCCGAACGTGCGCTGCAGGTGATCGAACGCGATTTCCACGGGGGGCAGGCTCCGCTTTGCGACGCGCCCGTCTCTCACGCAGGCGCAACGCGGCGGTGACCGTTCAATGACGGAAATGTAACGTTGTCGGCGTCGCGCGCCCGGGATCAGGCGCCGGCCCAGGCCTTCCCGAGGCGCGGGAGGCCGGCCCGCTTGAGCGCCCGCCGCCCGGCCGCCCGGTCGCCCGGATCGGGCGCCTGGTCGAGCCCCGCGAGCGCCGCCGCGACCACCCCGTCCATCGGGTCGGGCGCCTCGTCGTGGAGCGCGGCGAGCGCGGCATCGGCCTGGCGCGCCTCGATCCCGTGGGGGACGAGGCGTCGGGCAGGAAAATCGCGGATGTTGAACGTGATCACAGGGGCCTCCGCTGCCGCTGCGGCGGCCGCGACATGGGCATCGGCCCGGTCGGGCAGGATGGCGGCCAGCGCGGCCTCGAGGCCCGGATCGGGCGCCACGGCGCCGTCGGGATGGGCGGCGGCCAGCGCCTCGGCGGCGGCCCGCGCCTCGCCCTCGGCCGCCATGCCACGGGCCGCCCCGCCCCGCCGGGCGGCGGCGATGCGCCATTCCTCCAGCACGCGGGCCGACCAGGCCGGCCGGATCAGCCCCGCCGCCCCTGCCCCCGCCAGCACCCGCCGCGGCAGCAGCGGCACCAGCACGCAGGCGTCGAGGAACCAGCGCTCGGGCCCTGGTGCTGTGCCGGCGTCGCCTGGCGTTGCGGTCCCCTGCGCGCCCAAGTCAGGACACAGCCCTGTGAGCGACCATCCCGTTGCATCGATCGCCTGACCAGCGTTCGGTCAATGGAAACTTCCATGTGCGAAAACTGTCGCGGGAGGGGACGGGAGACGGATCGAAACCACCGTGCCGGACCACGCTCTAGCCTTCCATGGCGAAGAAGAACGCCTTGAGGTAGCCGGTCTCTGGCAGGGCCATGTGCTGGGGGTGGTCGGGGGCGGCGCGGCCGACATGGGCCAGGGCGGCGCTGCGGCGGGCGGCGCGGATGCCGCGGGTGCTGGCCTCGCGGAACGCCTCGGCCCCGACGGCGCCCGAGCAGGAGCAGAGGACGAGCCAGCCGTCCGGCGCGACCAGGCGGGCGGCGAGGCGGGCGGTCTTCTCGTAGGCGCGCAGCCCCGCTTCGACCGCGCCCTTGTGGGGCGCGAAGGCGGGCGGGTCGCAGACGACGAGGCCATAGGTCTCGCCCGCCTCGGCCGCGGCGGCCATGGCGTCGAAAGCATCGGCGCGGCGGGCCTCGAACCGCGCATCGGCGCCCATGCGCGCGGCACCGGCCTCGGCCAACGCCAGGGCCGGGGCGGAGCTGTCGACGGCCACCACCGCCTCGGCCGGCTCGGCAGCGCCGAGGCAGGCGAGGCCGAAGCCGCCGACATGGGCGAAGACGTCGAGGACGCGCTGCCCCGCCCCCAGCCGCGCCGCCATCGCGTGGTTGGCACGCTGGTCGTAGAACAGCCCGGTCTTCTGCCCGCCGGTCAGGTCCGCGAGGTAGATCGCCCCGTTCATCGGGACCTCGACCGGGGCGTCGGCCCCGCCGCGCAGAACCTCGAGACCCGTCTCCAGCCCCTCGAGCGCGCGGACGCGGGACTGGGCGTTGAGGACGATGGTGGCGGGCGCGGGGTCGAGCACCCGGTCGAGCGCGGCGACCACCAGGTCGACCCGCCGGTCGACCCAGGCAGCGTTCGGCTGGATCACGACGGCCTCGCCGAAACGGTCGATGACGAGGCCCGGCAGGCCGTCGCCCTCGGCATGGACGAGCCGGCAGTGGCGGGGATCGACGACGCCCCTCAGCGTCGCACGCCGGGCGAGCGCGCGGGAGAGGCGCGCAGCGAACCAGGCGGCGTCGACCTCGACCTCCGCCTCGGTGTCGATCAGGCGCGCGGCGATCTGGCTCTCGGGGTTGAAGGCCGCAAGACCCAGTACCCGCTCGCCCTCGACCAGGCGTGCCAGCGTGCCCGGCGCCAGCGCCCGGGTGCGCCGGTCCATCGCCAGTTCGTCGGCATAGGCCCAGGGCGCACCCGTCGCGAGCCGACGCCCCTTGCCGGGCCGGAGCTTTACCGTGGGACGCTCG
>JBCBPG010000445.1:0-4394 GCA_039820865.1 Pseudomonadota bacterium | reverse complement strand
CGTGGGCCGCGTCGGGGGCCGGCGCGATCGTGGGCCGGCGCTGGTCGTGCGCCTGACCCCAGGCCGGGCGGCGTACCGCCCGACGGTCGGTCCCGCGCTCAGCGCGCGCGGCTCGGCATCTCGGCGACCACCACGCCATCGGTCATGGTCGGCGACAACAGCGCCGGCGCGCCCATGGCCGCCGCCACGATCACCAGCGCCATGGCCGACAGCGCCGTGCTCAGACGGCTCGTCTGCAGTGTCTTTCTCATACTAACCCCCAAACACGCCGTGGCCTCGGAACCCACCGCCGCCACGCGACTTCACGTTACGCGTCGGTTGTGCGCCCACACGTGGCGACCCGCCACAGCGCAGCGTTGAAGCTGCTCGCCCTTGAGGCGAACGGGCTTGCCGATCCGAGGGTTAGACGGTTGTGCGACGGTTTTGTTTCGCCATCGGGATGCGCCGTTTCGGGCTGGGTCGGCCCGATCCGGGATGGCGCCTGTCCCGGGGCGGCGCAGCGGCTCAGGGCAGGCTGCCGTCCAGCATCGACGGGCGCTGGCCGGCGAGCCCGGCCGCCTCGCGCATGAAAAAGCGCTTGAGCCCCGGCCCCCGGTCGACCAGCCCCAGCCCCGCCGCGCGCACCGCCTTCAGCACCGGATTCGCGGTCGAGAACAGCCGGTCGAGCGCGTCCATGCCGAGCGCGAAGGTCACGTTGTCGAACCGCCGCCAGCGGGCATAGCGCGCGAGCACCGCGGCATCGCCCGGATCCTCGCCCCGGCGCACCGCCTCGGCCAGCACCTCGGTCAGCGCCGCCACGTCCCTGAGGCCCAGGTTGAAGCCCTGCCCCGCGATCGGGTGCACGCCATGCGCGGCGTCGCCCGCCAGCACCAGCCGCGGCCGGGCATAGGCATCGGCCAGCACCAGGCTCAGCGGATGCGCCCGCCGCGCCCCCGCCAGCCGCAGCCTGCCGAGGCGCGGGCCGATCCGCCGCGCCAGTTCGACGGCATAGGCGTCGTCGTCCAGCGCCATCAGCCGCTCGGCCACGCGCGTGCGTTCCGACCAGACCAGCGCCGAGCGATGGGTGCCATCGGCCTCGTCCGGCAGCGGCAGCACCGCGAACGGACCGCCGGCAAAGAAGCTCTGTTGCGCGAGACCGCCATGCGGATGAGCATGCGCGATCGCGCCCACCAGCCCCGTCTGGTCATAGGACAGCACCTGTCGCCCGATCCCGCCCATCGCCGCCAGCGCCGAAAAGCGCCCGTCCGCCGCCACCGCCAGCGCCGCCTCGACCCGGCCCCCGTCCGCCAGCCCCAGCACCGCGCGCCCGCCGTCGAGGTCGGCCGACACCACCTCGGCCGGCGCCAGGTGCCGGATGCCCTCGGCCGCCAGCGCGTCCAGCAGCGCCCGGCGCAGCCACCGGTCCTCCAGGATCCAGCCCACCCGCTGCTCGTCGCTCGCCCGCGGGTCGAAATGCAGATGGCCGGGCGTGGCGGCATCGGCCCGCCCCTCGCTCACCCGGATATCGGCGATCGGCTGGGCCAGCGGCTCCAGCGCCTGCCAGAGACCCAGCGCCCCCAGCACCCGCGCCGAGCCCAGCGCCACGGCATAGGCCCGGCCGTCGAAGGCGGGATCGCGCCGCACCCCCTCGCCCAGCCGGTCGATCACCACGACGTCGAGGCCGATCCGCGAGAGCGCCAGCGCCAGTGCAGGCCCGACGAGCCCGCCGCCGACCACCGCCACTTCGCCACGGTGCGCGCCCATCACCCGCTCTCCCTCCGCCATGGCTTTGACTTATCCGCCCGCGCCCGGGATTGTCCAACCTCCGGCCTGCGACCAAGCGCCGGGCAGACGCAGGACGGAGACGGGCATGAAGGGCGGCGACCACACGGCGGACCAGGCGCGGAGCTGGACCGCCTGCGCACAGGGCCGCGCCATCGCGGCGGGCCGGCTCGACCCCGTGGCGCTGACCGAGGCCTATCTCGACGCGATCGCCACCCATCCCGACGGCGCGCTGATCTATGCCCGCACCACGCCCGGCCGCGCGCTGGCCGAGGCCGGGACCGCCCGCGCCCGTGCCCAGGCCGGCGCCCGCCATGGCCCGCTCGACGGCGTGCCGGTCTCGTGGAAGGACCTCGTCGACGTCGCCGGCGTCGCCTGCGAGGGCGGCAGCCGCCTGCTGGCGGGCCGCGTCCCCGCCGCCGACGCCCCCATCGTCACCCGCGCCACGGCCGCCGGCGCCGTCTGCCTCGGCAAGACGCACCTGTCCGAGCTCGCCTTCTCCGGTCTCGGCATCAACCCGATGGCCGCCACGCCGCCCAACCGCAACGACGCGCGCCTGGCCCCCGGGGGCTCCAGCTCGGGCGCCGCGCTCTCGGTCGCCTCGGGCCTCGCGGCACTTGCCATCGGGTCGGATACCGGCGGCTCGGTGCGCATCCCGGCCGCCTGGAACGACCTCGTCGGCCTCAAGACCTCGCCCGGCGTGGTGCCGACCAGGGGCTGCCTGCCGCTCGCACCCAGCCTCGACACCATCGGCCCGCTCGCCCGCTCGGTCGAGGACGCCGCCCTCGGCCTCGCGCTGCTGACCGGCGGGCGGCCGGCCGACCTGACCGGCTGCCTCGCCCGCGGCATGGCGCTGCACGTGCCCGAGACCGTGGCGCTGGAGGGGGTCGAGGCGCCCATCGCGGACGGCTTCGAGAAGGCGGTGATGGAGCTCACCCATGCCGGCGCCAAGCTCACCCGCGGCCCGCTCGAGGCGCTGGCCGAGGTGCTCGACATCGCCGCCACGCTGGCGCCCATCGTCACGGGCGAGGGCTGGCAGGCCTGGGGCGCGGATATCGACGCCAATCCCGACACGCTCTACCCCCCGATCGAGGCGCGCTTTCGCCAGGGCGCCAGCCAGGACGCCGCCAGCGATGCCGAGGCGCGCCGACGCTATGCCGACCTCGCCGAGACCGTCGCGGCCCATATCGCCGAGCACGGGATGCTCGTCATGCCCACCGTGGCCTGCCCGCCGCCGCCCGTCGCGCCGCTGCTGATCGACGAGGCCGCCTATGTCGAGCGCAACCTCAAGGCGCTCCGCAACAGCCGCCTCGCCAACCTCCTCGGCATGTGCGCGCTGACCCTGCCGACGGCGGTGCCGCATTGCGGCGTGATGCTGGTCGCGCCCGCGGGCGAGGAGACGGCGCTGCTGCGCGCCGGCCGCGCCGTCGAGCGCGCGCTGGCCTGACCGGCCGCGCAGTCGAAGGCGCGCCGGCCTGACCGGCCGCGACGTCGAAGGCGCGGCGGCCTGACCGGCCGCGCAGGGGCTCAGAGGCTGTCGAGGAACCGGAGCAGGGCGGCGCGATCGGCAGGCGGCATCGCGACGACCGCCTCGCGCGCGGCCCGCGCCTCGCCGCCATGCCACAGGATCGCCTCCAGCAGGCCGCGCGCCCGGCCGTCGTGCAGGAACTGGGTGTGCCCGCTCACCGCCCCGCTCAGCCCGATGCCCCAGAGCGGCGGGGTCCGCCATTCGCGCCCGCTCGCCCGACCCTCCGGCCGGCCGTCGGCCAGCCCCGGCCCCATGTCGTGCAGCAGCATGTCGGTATAGGGCCAGATCAGCTGGAACGACTGCTCGGGCCGGTCGGCCAGGCGATGCGTCACCAGGGCCGGGCGGTGGCAGGCGGCGCAGCCGGTGGCGTGGAACACCGCCTTGCCGCGCAGCACCTGCGCATCGTCCACGTCCCGCCGCACGGGCACCGCCAGGTTGCGGGCATAGAAGGTGACGAGGTCGAGCGCCGTGTCGTCGACCTCGACCGGCTCGCCCCCATCGGGCGCCGCGCGGCAGGCGGCCTGCGCCGGCGTGCAGTCGCCATACCCGTCCGGGAACAGCGTCGTGGACAGCCCCATGTCGCCGCTGAACGCGGCGGCGGTCTGCTCGCGCACCGTGGGCATCCCGGCCTTGAGGCCGAACCGGCCCAGCATCGGCCGGGCGTACTCGCGCGACCAGACGATGTTGGGCCGGGCCGAGATGCCGTCGCCGTCCGCATCCCCCGGGTCCGCACCGGCCAGGATGTCGGCCGCCGGAACCGCCTCCAGCAGGCCAAGGCCGATCATCGGCGGTGCCACGCGGGGCGAGCGCATGACGTCCTCGCCAAGCGGCCCCGCCGCCGTCTCGATCGACCAGTCGGGGCGGCGGAGCGTGGCGGTCTCGCCCCCCGACAGCGCGACCGTCTCCTCGTGCCAGGTGACCGTGACGCGCCCCTCGGCCGCCACGCCCGCAACCGAGAAGTCGTGGAACTGGCTGCCATGGCGGGGGTGGGGCGCCGCGGCGTGGGTCCCGGCGATCGGACCGGTGGCGCCGCCGGGCACGGAAAGCCGGAAGAGCATCGAGACGGCGTTGTCGTCCGGCCCCGCGGGCGGGTGGCCGCGCCCGT
>JBCBPG010000444.1:0-4406 GCA_039820865.1 Pseudomonadota bacterium | reverse complement strand
GGCATCGCCGTCGACCAGCACGTCCCGCTCGACTGGGCGCGCGTCGCGGTCGGCGGCAGGCCCCTGATGGGCAACCTCGATCCCCTGCTCATGACCGTCGGCGGCACGGCGCTGGAGGCTGAGGCACGGCGCATCCTCGACGTCATGCGCGGCTATCCCCACATCTTCAACCTGGGCCACGGCATCACGCCCGATGCCGACCCGGCCCATGTGGCCACGCTGCTCAGGGTGATCCGGGAGAACGCCTGATGATCGGCGACTGGCTGGCCGCGGCCTATCCCTGGACCAAGGCCTTCCACATCATGGCGGTGATCGCCTGGATGGCGGGGCTCTTCTACCTGCCCCGCCTCTTCGTCTACCATGCCGAGCGTGCGACCGCGGGGACCGAGCTCTCCGAGACGCTCAAGGTCATGGAGCACAAGCTCCTCAAGGTGATCATCAACCCCGCGGGCGTGGCGACCTGGATCCTGGGCCTCGCGCTGGTCTTCACGCCGGGCATCGTCGACTGGTCCTCGGGCTGGGCCTGGCTGAAGGCGATCTGCGTCATCGCCATGACCGTCTACCATCACGCCCTCGTGCGCTGGACGCGCAGCTTTGCGGCCGATGCCAACACCCGCCCGGGCCGCTTCTACCGCGCGATGAACGAGGCACCGACGCTCCTGATGGCCGGGATCGTGATCGCGGTGGTTGTAAAGCCGTTCTGACGCAGCCACTGATGGCGTCGTGAAATTGACACGGGGGCAGCGCTCCCCATATGTGTTCGGTCCTTCCCAGACGGTCGACCCTCGCCGCCCATCGCGTGCCGGTCCGCCGTTCTCCCACGTCCCGTCCGGATGCCTCCATGACCGAGCAGCAGAAACTATCCGAACTCAAGGCGAAGTCCCCCCAGGAACTCCTCGCGCTGGCCGAGGAACTGGAGGTCGAGAATGCCTCGGCGCTGCGCAAGCAGGACATGATGTTCGCCATCCTCAAGGAACTGGCCGAACGCGAGATCGAGATCATCGGCTCCGGTGTGCTCGAGGTGCTGCAGGATGGCTTCGGCTTCCTCCGCTCGCCCGAGGCGAACTACCTGCCGGGCCCGGACGACATCTACATCAGCCCGAACCAGATCCGCCGCTTCGCGCTGCGCACCGGCGACACGGTCGAGGGTCCGATTCGCGCGCCCAAGGACGGCGAGCGCTACTTCGCCATCCTCAAGGTCAACACGATCAACTTCGAGGAGCCCGAGGCCGCGCGCCACAAGGTCCACTTCGACAACCTGACGCCGCTCTATCCCGACCAGCGGCTGACGATGGAGATCGAGGATCCGACCATCAAGGACCGCTCGGCCCGCGTCATCGACCTGGTCGCGCCCATCGGCAAGGGCCAGCGCTGCCTGATCGTCGCGCCGCCCCGCACCGGCAAGACGGTGCTGCTCCAGAACATCGCCCACTCGATCGAGCGCAACCACCCGGAATGCTACCTGATCGTGCTGCTCATCGACGAGCGGCCGGAGGAGGTCACCGACATGCAGCGCTCGGTCGCGGGCGAGGTCGTGTCCTCCACCTTCGACGAACCCGCCACCCGCCACGTCGCCGTCTCGGAGATGGTGATCGAGAAGGCCAAGCGCCTGACCGAGCATGGCCGCGACGTCGTCATCCTGCTCGATTCGATCACCCGCCTCGGGCGCGCCTTCAACACCGTGGTGCCGTCATCCGGCAAGGTGCTGACCGGCGGTGTCGACGCCAACGCGCTGCAGCGCCCCAAGCGCTTCTTCGGTGCCGCGCGGAACATCGAGGAGGGCGGCTCGCTCACGATCATCGCCACTGCGCTGATCGACACCGGTTCGCGCATGGACGAGGTGATCTTCGAGGAGTTCAAGGGCACGGGTAACAGCGAGCTCGTCCTCGACCGCAAGGTCGCCGACAAGCGCGTCTTCCCCGCCATCGACATCCTCAAGTCCGGCACCCGCAAGGAAGACCTCCTGGTCTCCAAGCAGGACCTCACCAAGATGTTCGTCCTCCGCCGCATCCTGAACCCGATGGGCACCACCGACGCCATCGAGTTCCTGCTGGGCAAGATGAAGCAGACCAAGACCAACTCGGACTTTTTCGACTCGATGAACGCCTGACATTCGTAGTGCGAATACGAAACTCGCCCCAGTTTGCTGTTCATGAATGTCGACGAAAACAATGATGGTATGCTTCAGATGGTGTGAAACCATTTAGAGCGCAGTATTGATTTCAGATATCCTCTCTCAATTTCAACTACCCGCTATTCGGCTCGCATGATGACACTGCCTGTCGTCTTCCGACTCTGCAGATCGTCGTGCACGCGTACGACATCGGCAATCGAATACACCGTCGGCGGGGCGATCGTCACCGCGCCCGACTTCAGCGCGCCAAAGTAATCGTCGGCGCTTTCCTGCAGCATGGCGCGGCCCATGGTGTAGTGACCGAGGGTGGGGCGGGTGAGGAAGAGGGAGCCCTTGGCGGCGAGGATGCCGAGATCGACGTCCTTCACCGGGCCCGAGGCGTTGCCGAAACTCACCATCAGGCCCCGCGGGCTGAGGCTGTCCAGCGAGGCCAGCCAGGTGTCCTTGCCGACACCGTCATAGACCACCGGCACGCCCTTGCCACCGGTGATCTCGCGCACCTTGGGGGCCACCTCCTCGGCGCGGTAGTCGATCACGTGGTCGGCGCCCAGCTCGCGGGCCAGCGCGCACTTCTCGGCCCCGCCCGCGGTCGCGATCACCGTGGTACCCAGGCTCTTCAGCCACTGCACCGCGATCTGTCCCACGCCACCGGCCGCTGCGTGGAACAGCACCGTGTCCGCCGGCCCGCAGGCATGGATGCGCCGGATCAGGTACTGCACGGTCAGCCCCTTGAGCAGGCTCGCCGCGATCGTCTCGAACGCCAGCCAGTCCGGCAGCACCACCGCCCGTTCGGCCTTGATCACATGGGCCTCCGCATAGGCGCCCGGCGGGCCCGAGCAGTAGGCGACGCGCGTGCCCACCGCGATGTCCTCGACCCCCGGCCCGACGGCCTCGACCGTGCCCGCGCCCTCGAGCCCGATGCCCGTCGGCAGCGCCAGCGGGTAGAGGCCCGAGCGGTGATAGGTGTCGATGAAGTTCACGCCGATCGCGGCATGGCGCACCAGGATCTCGCCGGCACCCGGGACGGGGAGCGGCACCCTGGCCACCTGCATCACCTCGGGCCCGCCCGGCGCCTCGACCCGGATCGCGGTGATATCGGCCATGGTTCCCTCCCTCGTCTCGTTGGTCTACCCGTTCGACGGCCTGGGCGCGCCAAGGTCAAGGGGGAAGCGGGTGGCATCGCGGGACGACACGATCTTCGCGCTGGCCACGCCCCCGGGCGTCGCCGGCGTCGCGGTGATCCGGGTGAGCGGGCCGGAGGCCGTGCGCAGCCTGGCGCTGGCGCCCGGCCCGCTGCCCGCACCCCGCCTCGCCACTCTGCGCTGGCTGGAGGACGCCGGCGACCGGCTGGACCAGGCGCTGGTACTGCGCTTCGCGGCGCCGGCCAGTTTCACCGGCGAGGACGTGGTCGAGTTCCACACCCATGGCGGTCGCGCCGTCGTGCAGTCGGTGCTGCGGGCACTCGGCAGCCTCGGCCTGCGCCCGGCCGAACCCGGTGAGTTCACCTGGCGGGCCCATGCGAACGGCCGCCTTGACCTGACGGCGGTCGAGGCACTGGGCGATCTCCTTCACGCCGAGACCGATCGCCAGCGCCAGCAGGCGATCAGCGGTGTCTCCGGCCGCGTCGCGACGCTGAGCGAGGGGTGGCGCGACACACTCGTCGAGGCGCTCGCGCTGGTCGAGATCACCCTGGACTGGGCCGACGAGGACGTGCCCGAGGACACGGCACCCGCGGTCCGCACGCGCCTGACAGGTGCGCTCGACGGGATCGCTGCGGCTCTGGCGGGCGGGCCCGTGGCGGAGCGGATCCGGGGCGGTTTCGAGGTCGCGCTGGTCGGTGCGCCCAATGCGGGAAAATCCACCCTTCTCAACGCCTTGGCCGGCAGGGAGGTGGCGCTGGCGACGGCGGTTGCCGGGACGACACGGGACGTGCTCGAGGTCGCGCTGGACCTCGATGGCCTGGCTGTCACGCTGGTGGACATGGCAGGGCTTCGCGCCGGGGGTGACCTGGTCGAGCGGCTCGGCATCGATCGGGCGACGGCGCGTGCCGATGCCGCCGATCTGCGCCTCTTCCTCCATGCGCCCGACGCGCCGCTGCCCGAGGCTGCCCGCGGGCTGGCTCGTCCCGACGACCTGCACCTGGCGACCAAGGCGGATCTCGCGGTGTTGGGCACGGGCGATCTCTCGGTGTCGGGCGCGACAGGGCTGGGTCTCGACGCCCTCTCCCGCCGGATCGCCGCAATCCTCGGCGAACGGGCGGCGGCGGCGGGTC
>JBCBPG010000443.1:0-4423 GCA_039820865.1 Pseudomonadota bacterium | reverse complement strand
GCGGAAATCGCCCACGAGATCGGCGATGTAGCGCTCGCGCAGCCCCTCGACCCGCTCGACCGAGCCGCCGGGGCGCGCGATGCCCTGGCCGGAGAGGACGATCTCCTTCAGCCGCGCCATCTCGGCCGGGCCGTGCGTCAGCGGGCGCTCGCAGCCCATCTTGACGCCGGTCCAGCCGTTGGGGTTGTGGCTGGCGGTGACCATGGCGACGGCCTGCGCGTCGAGGTCGAACTGGGCGAAATAGGCCATCGGCGTGATGCAGGGGCCGATGTCGCGCACCCGCGCGCCGCCCTGCACCAGCCCGAGTGTCAGCGCCTGCTTGATGGCCAGCGAATACGAGCGGTAGTCGTTGCCGACCGCGACCAACGGCTCGAGCGCCATCTCGTGGAGCTGCGTCGCCAGCCCGAGGCCGAGCGCCTGCATGCCGAGCAGGTTGATCTCCTCGGGAAAGCGCCAGCGGGCGTCGTATTCGCGGAACCCCGTCGTCTTGATCATGGGCAGCCAGAGGCTGTCCCAGGTGTTTTCCTCGACCGTGGTCAGCGGCACGGGGACGGCGGTCATCGGCGCATCCTGCGCGGTATCGGGCATCGGTTTCTCCTCTGCGCGCGGCCCCCCGCCGCCCGCCTCACGCCCCACGCCTCACGCCGCCTTGGCCAGCCGGTCGAAGGCGGCAAGGCGGGCGATGACGCCGGGCATCTGGTCGAGCGGGATCATGTTGGGCCCGTCGGAGGGAGCGTTATCAGGATCAGGATGACATTCGATGAAGAAGCCCGCGACGCCGACGGCCGCCGCCGCGCGCGCCAGCACCGGGGCGAAGCGCCGGTCGCCGCCCGAGGCGCCGCCCAGGCCGCCGGGCGCCTGCACCGAATGCGTCGCGTCGAAGATCACCGGCCGCCCGGTCGCGGCCATCTGCACCAGCCCGCGCATGTCGACCACCAGTGTGTTGTAGCCGAAGGACGTGCCACGCTCGCAGAGCATGACGGCCTCGTTGCCCGTCGATGCGATCTTGGCGGCGACGTTGGCCATGTCCCAGGGTGCGAGGAACTGGCCCTTCTTGACGTTGATCGCGCGGCCCGTGGCGCCGGCGGCCAGCAGCAGGTCGGTCTGGCGGCAGAGGAAGGCGGGGATCTGCAGCGCGTCGCAGACCTCGGCCACCGGGGCGCACTGATCGGGCAGGTGAACATCGGTGATGACGGGGCAGCCGACGGCCGCCTTCACCGCCGCCAGCACCGCCAGTCCCTCGTCGATCCCCAGGCCCCGCCTGCCCGCGATCGAGGTGCGGTTGGCCTTGTCGAAGCTCGCCTTGAAGACCAGCCCCATGCCCTCGGCCGCTGTCGCCGCGGCCAGGCGGCCGGCGATCTCGACGGCGTGGTCGCGGCTCTCCGCCTGGCAGGGCCCCGCGATCAGCGCCGCGGGCGCGTCGTTGGCAAACCGCGCGGCGCCGCCGCCCCGGCCGATCGTGACGGCATGGGGGACGGGCGGGTGATCGGGTGTGTCGTCGGGCACGCTGGCCTCCGGCGCGGCGGGTTTCGACGCGGTTCTAGGCGAGAATGCCCCGCGCGTCACGGCCCGGCGGGCGCCGACCCCGGCGAGCGACGGTGAAGAGTGGTGGCAGGGAAGGTGATGGCTGGGAACGTGATGGCTGGGAACGTGATGGCTGGGCGTCGAGGGTACGCTGCGCTCTAAGGCCCCCTCGCATCGCGCGGCTGCGTGGATATAGTGCGCGCATGCTGACGAAACTCCTTGCCAGGATGACAGGGGACACGCCGCCCGCGCGGATCGCGCCGGAGGATGCCCGCGATGCCATGGCCGTGGTGCTGGTGCATGCCGCCCGCGCCGACGGTGCCTATGACGATGCGGAGCGCGCGCAGATCGAGGACATCCTCGTGCGACGCTACGCGCTGGACCCAGGCGCGGCGGCGGCGTTGCGCCGCGAGGCCGAGGAGACCGAGGAGGCAGCCCCGGGTCTCCAGCGCTTCACCCAGGCACTCAAGACCGCCGTACCCTTCGAGGAGCGCATCGGCGTGATCGAGGCGGTCTGGGAGATCGCCTATGCCGATGGTGCGCGCAGTCACGAGGAATCGGCGCTCGTGCGCAAACTCTGCGGTCTCCTCTATGTCGGGGATCGCGATGCCGGCATCGCGCGCCAGCGCGTCGCAGCCCGCCTTGGTATCGATGGCTGACGGGATTGCCGTCCCGGCGCTGCCAGGGCAGGGCGACGGTGCCGGACCGGTGCAGCCGGCGATGGCGGTTCGCGCCGCGGCGCAGGATGGCGCGCCGGCCCCCCGCGGTCGCGCGACCCGGGCCACGCTGCGCGAGGACCGCATGGCGCGTGGCCGCGAGCGGGGGGCCAATGGCGGTCACGGCGCCGATCTTGCGCGGCTGGTGGCCTGCCGGCTCTGCGCCGACCGCTTCGCCGGAACCGTGACGGCCCATGCGCCGCGCCCGATCGTGCAGCTTGATCCCCGCGCGCGCGTGCTGGTCGCCAGCCAGGCGCCGGGCAACCGGGCGCATGGCACGGGGCTGCCCTTCGACGACCCCTCCGGCGTGCGACTGCGCGCGTGGATGGGGCTCGGGCCCGAGCGCTTCTACGACCCCGCGCGCGTCGCCATCCTGCCCATGGCGCACTGCTTCCCGGGCTACGACGCCAAGGGCTCGGACCTGCCGCCGCCGCCGGTCTGCGCCCGAACCTGGCGCACGGCGCTGCTTGCCCACCTGCCCGACCTGGCGCTGGTGCTGGTGATCGGGCAGTACGCACAGCGCTGGCACCTGGGGCCGCCGCCCCCCGGCGGCGTGACCGCCCGGGTCGGGGCGACACGCGCCGCCATCACGGCCGGCGAGGTGCCCGCGGCGGTGGCGCTGCCGCATCCGAGCTGGCGCAACACCGCCTGGCTCAGGCGCAACCCCTGGTACGAGGCGGAGGTCGTCCCGTGGCTCAAGGCCCGCATCGCCGCGCTGGTCTGACCCGCCGCGCGCTGGTCCTGGGCGCCCCGGCGCTGGCGGCCGGCTGTGGCGTCGGTGGCCCGGCGGGGCCCGACACCGCCGATCCCCGCCTGGCGCCGGAAGGGCCGGCCGCCGCCGCCGGCCGCGCGCCCGGCTGGCCCGCACCGGAGGGCCCCGTGCCCGAACCCGTTGCGCTGCCGGTCTCGGGCGGCGCGGGGGTGCCGGCGACGCGCTGGCTGCCCGATGGTCCTCGCGCGGCGGTGCTGGCGCTCCACGGTTTCGGCGATCACGGACGGTCGACCTATGATGCCGCGGCGCGGGCCTGGGGGGCGCTGGGCCTCGCCACCCATGCGCCCGACCAGCGGGGGTTCGGCCGCGGGCCGACGCGGGGGCGCTGGCCGGGCGCGGATGTGCTGGTCGCCGATGCGCGCGCCGCGATGGTCGAGATCCGGCGCCGCCATCCCGACCTGCCGCTGGTGCTGGTCGGCCATTCGATGGGCGGCGGGATCGCGCTGGCCGCCGCCGCGCCCGGGGGCGACGTGCCACCGCCCGACGCGCTGGTCCTGGCCGCGCCCGCGATCTGGGGCGGCACCGCGCTCAACCCGCTCCAGCGCCTCGCCGCCTGGGGCGCCGCCGCCGTCTTCCCCGACCGCCGCTTCACCGGCGAGGGGGTGGTGCGCATCCAGGCCTCGGACAACATCGAGGCGCTGCGGGCACTCGGCCGCGATCCCTACTACCTGGGCGCCCCCTCGGCGCGCGAGCTGTTCGGCCTGGTCCGCGTCGTCGACCGCGCGGCCGAAGCAGCGCCCGAGGTCACGGCGCCCAGTCTCCTCCTGCTCGGCGAGCGCGACCAGATCCTGCCGCTTGGCCGGGTGCGCGAGATCCATGCCCGCCTGCCCGGCCCCCGCGAGGTCCTCGTCTATCCCGATGGCTGGCACCTTCTGTTCCGCGACGTCCAGGCGCCGCGCGTCTGGGACGATGTCGCAACCTTCGCGCTGGCGCCGGGCCGCGCCGGCTAGAGCGGTCTTGGACCGGACGGAGACGCCCGCTCTCGGCCCCTCCCGCGTTATCATTGCCACGATCCCGTTAGCGTTCAGCGAACGCTCGTGGACGCGCGGGCGCAACGGGATGTTCATTCGCGTCGGCCTATCCTGACGCGGGAGGGCAGGAGCACGGGCCGGCAGGACGCCCGTGCTCACCTCCGGTTGGAACGCGCCCCAGCACAGGCGGGCATTCCCGGGCGTGGGTGCTCCTGGGCGTTCAGGGGCGTGCCCCCTCCAGCCTCAGGTTGCGGCCGACGCGCTCAACCGGGCGCCAACGCTCCCGCCGCCGCGTTGCGCGGAGGCACCGCGCAGCGTTCGGAAAATGGTCATGCCTCTGCGCCTATCCTGACGCGGGAGGGAGCGGGGATGCGGGGATGCACAGGGAACGCCCGGTCCCGACCCGTTTCAGAGGTTGCGCGGGACGGCGGTAGCGCCCT
>JBCBPG010000442.1:0-4441 GCA_039820865.1 Pseudomonadota bacterium | reverse complement strand
GCCGAGGCCGGCATGGCTCGGCCGGTTCACCCGCACGTCCTGCTCGCCCTCGGAATGACACTCGACGCAGTAATCCATCGCCAGCGTCACGGCCCCCGTACGCGTGATCTCGGGGCGGTGCTCCTGATGACAGGCGGTGCAGGTGCGCGCGTCGATCCGGTCCCAGTAGTCGGCCATCCGCGGGTCGCGGAACTTCTTGTAGGGATGACTGTCGTTCGAGGCCTTGAGCTCGTCCTGGTGGCAGGTGACGCAGGTCTTGTTGAGCGCCTTCTGCTGCTTCTTGTCGGTGTCGAGCGGCTTGCCGGCATGGCAGCTCTCGCAGGCCATCTCGAACTGGGCATGCACGCCCGTGGTCTCGCCGATCAGCAGGGATGACCGGTCGCCGCCGACCAGGACCAGCGCCGCGACCGCCACCCCGCCCGTGAGGGTCGCGGCCAGCCAGACGATCCAGAGGAGGGTGGTGCGGGACATCGCCGGGCTCTCAGTAGGCGTAGACGCTGAGGACATGCGCCGCGACCAGCAGCGGCAGCGGCCAGAGCGCGAGGACATGGACCCAGGTCGGCAGGCCGCGCGGCGGCGCCTTGGCGGTGCCGATCCCCCGGGCGCGCAGGCGGTGTTCTCCACCGGTCGCCAGCCCCGCCACGGCACCCGCCAGCAGCATCACGACGAAGACCGTCATCAGCGCGGCGTTGAGATTGGTACCGAAGCGAAAGCCGGTATGGGCGAACAGCACCACCACGGCCGAGACGCCGAGGCCGAGATGGACCAGCCGCCAGATGTCGTAGCTGCCGAGCACACGCGTGGCACGGATGCGCTTGCGCAGGCCCAGCAGCATCGCGACGACGGTGATGGCCAGCAGGATGTAGCCTGACCACTGCTTCCAGATGCCGTCGAACCAGAGCGCCTCGGTAAAGAGCGCCTCGTGACTGTCGATCAGCGGCACGCGGGGCGCGGCGAGCGTGATGGCGGCGGCCGTGGCGGCGAGCCCGGAGAGCCAGAGGAGCGGACGCCACAGACGGACCGGCCTGGGCGCCGCGCCCGCGTCCAGCAGCGCCTCGACCAGCCCCGCGCAGCTGCCGCAGACGGTGCTGGCGCCGGTCTCGCGGCGCACGGTCTCGGCATCGGCGCAGGCGCGGATGCGCCCGCAGGTGACGCCGGTGCAGTTGCAGACGATCGCGCCGTCCGGCATCGCGGCCGGGTCGTCGTCCTGCGCGCTCCACGGCGTGCCGCGGCGGCGGAAGCGCTCGATCTGCCACTGCCAGACCCGCGCGCGGTCGGTGACGGCCTGCTGCAGGCGGCTGGCCTCGGGCGTGGGGCCGACGGCGAGGGCGCCGACCAGCCTTCCACGATGCACCAGGATCCGGCGATACTGCCCCTCGCCCCGCCAGCGATAGCTGCGCACGGACGGGTTCTGCTCGAGCGAGCCGACATCGCCGATGGAGAGCACGTCGGTCCCGATCAGCTTGAGCTTGGTCGCCGGCGTCGAGGCCGCATAGGCGACCTCCTCGCCCGCGATGGCGCGGGCGGCGACCTCGGCCTGCTCGATGGCGGGGCCGGCGAGGCCGACGACATTGCCCTCGTGCTCGGCGCATTCGCCGACGGCAAAGACACCGGGCAGCGTGGTCCGCATCTGGGCATCCACGACGATGCCGCGCCCGACGGCGGCGCCGGCCTCGGCGGCGAGCTCGGTATTGGCACGCACGCCGGTGCAGACGATGACGGTATCGCAGGCGACGCGCGCACCGTCGGCCAGCCAGAGTGCATTGACGCGGGCGCCGGCCTCGATCTCGGCCACGCGCCGGCCGGTCAGCACGGTCATGCCGAGCCCCTCGATCTCGCGGCGGAGGAGCGCAGCCCCCTCGTCGTCGAGCTGTCGGGGCATGAGCCGCAGCTCGTGCTCGATCACGGTGACGGCGGCGCCGCGGCGGGCCATGCCGCGCGCGGCCTCGAGCCCCAGCAGCCCGCCACCGATCACCGCGACCGCGCGCGCGGCAACCGAGCGGGCGATCAGCGCCGAGACGTCGCCGGCCGAGCGAAAGACGAAGACGCCGCCCCGCTCGATCCCCGGGATGCGCGGCACGAAGGGGCGCGAGCCGGTGGCGATCACCAGGCTGCCATAGCCCGCGCGCTGCCCGTTCGCGAGGCGGACACAGCGCGCCTCGGCCTCGATCGCGCCGACGCGTGCGCCGGTCATCAGCCGCACCTCGCCGGGCCCGCGAAAGCGCCGGTCCAGGCGGATGTCGCCCATCTGCGCATCGCCGGCGAGCAGCGGGGTCAGGCGGACGCGGTTGTAGGGTTCCTCGGCCTCGGCATCCAGCAGGAGCGTCTGCTGACCGGCGGCCGACAGGCAGTGCGCGGCGCGGGTACCCGCGGGCCCGGCGCCCACGACGATGGCGTCGTAGTGCCCGATCTCCTCACGGGTTTCCCCGCGGGCGATCCAGTCGACGGACGTATCGAGGGCGACGTTCATGCCTGCGTTCCCATCGCGGATGCGTGGAGAGACCACTGCCATCGTGGAAGGAGCGAAGCACCGTCGCTTCAGGGTGTGTCATCGGCATCGATGACGGGTTGCAGCGCCCTTGCTGCATTGCATCGGAGGCTTGCGCAGTCTCCGGGACAGCGCAACTCTTTTCTGGCGTTAAGTATCAAGAGCACCGGGATCGGCGCGCGGCGCTGCTTGGCAATGGGGCAACTGCCGTCAGCCTGGGCAGATCGGCGTGCCGGGGGCGAGCGTTGTATGCGGCATCATGCGCACGAAGCGGGGCCGGATCACCAGTTCGCTCGAGAACTCGCGGTCGGTCAGGCCGAACCCGTCGATCAGCGGCGCCCAGGTGCCACGGATCTCGGTCAGCATCACCGACTCCTGCTCGGCCAGCACGGGCATGATGTCGAGCGGGATCGTCGCGTCGGTCAGGATCGGCAGCGGCGTCGTGCCCGCCTCGGCCTCGCTGGCCGACCAGAACACCCGGAACCCGTTCGGCCCCATGCAGATGTTGGTGATCCGGATCTGCTGGGCGCTGACGTTGAAGGGCGTCATCTTGCGCTGCAGGAGCGCCATCTCCGTGATGGCGGCAGGGCTCGCCTCCTTGAAGCGGCTGACGATGTCGTTGATCGCGTACCCGATCTTGGCCATCAGCGCGTTGGTGCGAAAGGCGTCGAAGAAGGCGAAGCTGGAGATCAGCAGCAGCATCAGCAGCGGGAAGGTGACCGCGAACTCGAAGGAGATCGCGCCCCCGGCATCGCGGCCGAAGCGTCGATGGATGCGGCGCAGTTGACGGCGGTGAGAGGATCGCATCGGCCGGGCCCTCACGGTTCGTTGCGGAAGGCGGTGTAGGTGACAAGCTGGTAGCCGCCCGAGGTGTCCTTGGGCAGCGCCAGCCCGAAGCCGACACCGGGGAAGATCGGATCGACGATCATGCAGGCGCGGATGAACATCGTCTCCTCGCGCGCACCGAAGTTGGGGGTGATCACCGGGTTCAACGCGCTGGTCCGGTCGCGGCAGGTCGGCTGGTTCTGCGGATAGGCCGCCGCCAGGTCCATCGGCACAAGCTCGATCACCAGGTCGCGCTCGCAGTTGAAGAGCACGACCGAGTGCTCGCAGACATCGGCCTTGATCGTCGCATGCGTCGCGCCGACCGTGTAGCCGAGGCGCAGGTTGCGCGCCGTCATGTCCAGCCCGCGGTCGAGCATGATCGCCCGCATGCCCATGAAACCGACCTCGACCAGCGTGGCGAAGATCAGGAAGAGCAGCGGAAAGACCACCACGAACTCGATCGAGGCGCCGCCCTCACGGCAGGCGAGGAACCGCGGGGCGCGCGCGGGGCGCGGCGTACTGAGGCGTTTCATCGTCCTGTCCTTCCCTGGCCGGTCAGTTGATCAACTTCAGGGTGCGGAGTTCCTTTCCGATGTTGTCGAACGCCTTGGCGATATCGAGCCCCTCGACGTGGTAGTGCTGGGCGAGCGTGCTGGCGCAGTCGCGGAGCACCGCCTCGGCCTGCGCGGCATTGTCCTTCTGGGACTGCGGCGCGTTCTCTCCGGGATCGAGTTCGAAACCGATCGTGTAGACCGTCGCCCGCCTGTCGTCCGCCTTCAGCGCATCGCAGATGTCCAGGAGGTTCAGGTCCGCCTGGCCGCAGCCCATCAGGACGTCCGAGCCGTCGCTGACGGGCGTCGCCAGACGGTTCGTGCAGTCGCCGATGTCGACCGAGTTGTCGATCTCGTTGTAGATGATGCCGGCCCGCTGGATCTCCTCCTGCAGCGACTGCTGGTTGAAGACGTCGGCGCCGTAGTAGTCGTAGGTCGCATCTTGCACGCGCTGCTGGAGGAGATCCAGCGGGCCAGCATCATTTACAACGAGATCGACAACTCGGTCGACATCGGCGACTGCACGAACCGCCTGGCGACGCCCGTCAGCGACGGCTCGGACGTCCTGATGGGCTGC
>JBCBPG010000441.1:0-4445 GCA_039820865.1 Pseudomonadota bacterium | reverse complement strand
GAGAAGGGCCTGACCGGAAGTGGTACATCGCCAGCGCCTGCGTCAGCCTGGCGATAGGCGGCATCACGCCGAAGGCATCGCAGGTCAGCATCACGATCGTGCGCGGGACGCCCGCCAGCCCGGTCGCCGAGGCGTTGGAGATGAAGTCCAGCGGATAGGCGCAGCGCATGTTTGCCGTCAGCCTGTCGTCCTCGAAGTCGAGGGCGCGCGTCTCCGGGTCGTGGACCATGTTCTCGACCACGGTCGAGAAGCGCGAGGTGGTGGCGAAGATCTCGGGCTCCGCCTCGGCCGAGAGATGGATGGTCTTGGCGTAGCAGCCGCCCTCGAAGTTGAAGAGGCCGTCATCGGTCCAGCCGTGCTCGTCGTCACCGATCAGCGTGCGGTTCGGATCGGCCGACAGCGTCGTCTTGCCGGTGCCCGAGAGACCGAAGAACACCGCGCTGTCGCCCGTGTCGCCGATCGCGTGGTTGGCCGAGCAGTGCATCGGCATCACGCCCTTGCCGGGCAGGATGTAGTTGAGGACCGAGAAGATCGACTTCTTGTTCTCGCCGGCATAGCTGGTGTCGGCGACCAGGATCATCCTGCGCTCGAAGCTGACGGCGATCACCGTCTCGCTGCGGCAGCCATGCCGCGCGGGGTCGGCCTTGAAGCTGGGGCAGTTGATCACCGTGAAGCCGGGGACGAAGGCAGCCAGCTCGTCGCGCGCGGGGCGGCGCAGCATGTGGCGGATGAAGAGCGAGTGCCAGGCGAGCTCGTTCACCAGCCGCACGTTGAGCCGATGCTCGGGATCGGCGCCGGCGAAGAGGTCCTGCACGTAATAGGTGCCGCCCTTCATGTGGGCCAGCATGTCCTGGTAGAGGCGCTCGAAGGCCTCCGGGTCCATCGGTGCGTTGTTCTCCCACCAGACATCGCCCTCGACCGAGGGTTCGCGCACGACGAACTTGTCCTTGGGGCTGCGGCCGGTGTGCTTGCCGGTCTCGACCAGCAGGGTCCCGCCCTGGCCGAGGCGCCCCTCGCCGTGGCGGATGGCGGCCTCGACGAGGCCCGGCTCGGTGAGGTTGTAGTGGACCTGGGCAAGGCCCTCGATCCCCATGTCCTCGACCCGGCAGTTCGGATTGACCGTACCCGTTTCCATCGATCCTCGCTCCTCGTCTGGCCGGCGTAAAAACCGACGCATCCGGCCTCGGCACGGGATTCCCCCGCGCGCTCGCGGTCACCCCCGGGCGGCACGTTCTGCCGCAACCGCCGCGCTTCCTCCCCGCGCGCGACGGGTCCCGGCAGGCGGTGACCCACGCTTGCCGGTCGCCGCGGTGTAGACCCGTGGTTGCGGCGACGTCCACCCCGCGCAACATCATTCCGCCTGCACCATGGTCGGAAAGTCCATATGCTGCCTCGACTTCGACCGGCGCAGTCCGGGCACGAGACGGTCCGGTGCCAGGTTTCCCGTGACGGGACGGCGTGCCTTCCGTGTGACATCACGGAAATTCAACGACTGGTGGCAATGGCTGGGCAACCTTGCCGCACTACCGTCAACTTTGACGTGCAGACGAACAAGGAGCACGGTTGATAGAAAGCTTGTGCGCGTAAAGGACGAGGCCCTGCCGCGAGTACTGCCGGCCGCCCGGAAAGGATCCCGGGCGCTGCGTGATGGGGGTCGTGGCGGCAGAACCCGGAGGAAACGATGGCCACCATCGCGCTGGTCGATGACGACCGAAACATCCTGACCTCGGTCTCCATGGTGCTGGAGGCCGAAGGCTACGACGTGAAGACCTACAACGATGGCGCGAGCGCGCTGACCGCGCTGACGGGCACGCCGCCCGACCTCGCGATCCTCGACATCAAGATGCCGCGCATGGACGGCATGGAGCTGTTGCGCCGCCTGCGCCTCAAGTCCGAGCTGCCGGTGATCTTCCTGACGTCCAAGGACGAGGAGATCGACGAGGTGATCGGCCTGCGCATGGGCGCGGACGACTACGTCCGCAAGCCGTTCTCGCAGCGCCTGCTGGTCGAGCGGATCCGCGCGGTGCTGCGCCGTCGCGAGCCGGTGACCGAGGCGACCGCCGAGCGTTCGGAGAGCGACAAGGTGCTGCGCCGCGGCCGGCTCGAGATGGACCCGATGCGCCACTCCTCGACCTGGGACGGCCTGCCGGTGACGCTGACGGTGACCGAGTTCCTGATCCTGCACGCGCTGGCCCAGCGCCCGGGCTTCGTGAAGTCGCGCGACCAGCTGATGGACGCGGCCTATGACGACCAGGTCTATGTGGACGACCGCACCATCGACAGCCACATCAAGCGGATCCGCAAGAAATTCCGTGACGTCGACGACACCTTCAACTCGATCGAGACGCTCTACGGCGTCGGCTATCGTTACAAGGAAGTCTGACGGGACACCGCGCAGGGCCTGGCGGGATGCCGGCGCGGGGGCGCCGGTCCGATGACGGAGCCGGCACCGCTCCAGCGGCGGGTGCCGCGGACCGGGCCGGGACAGTGCGGCAGCAACGGCGCGCGGACGGGACCGGGCCGCGGGCCGATCGGCGTATGGGGGCAGCGTGACGCCTGACGGGCTGAGAGACGCGATCGCGGCCGGCGCCGCCCGCCTCAAGGGCGCGGCGCTGCGCAGCCTGAACGCGCCACTACCCGGCGAGCGCCGTCTCGCCGAGGAAGAGGCCTTCGGCCAGGCGCAGCGCCCACCGCGCGGGGCGGGCAAGGCGGGCAACCGCAAGACCTCGAGCCGCAAGCCGCAGGGCACGCCGACGCCGCAGGGCCGCCCGGGCCTCGGCCTCTCGACACCCGGGATCGCCCCGGGCGAGCCGCTCTTCGGCCTCGACCGCCGGCCGCGCCCGGCCTCGATGCGCCAGCGCATCCTGATCGGCCTCCGCCGCTCGGCGCCGTTCTCGTCGCTGCAGCGCCGGATCATCTTCTTCAACCTGGTCGGCCTCGCCATCCTGGTCTTCCTGGTGCTCTACCTCAACCAGTTCCGCTCGGGCCTGATCGAGCAGCGCTTCCAGTCGCTCTCGGTCGAGGGTGAGATCATCGCCGTCACCATCGCCGAGGCGGCGGGCGAGTTCCGCGAGGGCGAGGTGGTGCAGGCGGATGTCCGGCCCGAACTGGACAGCGACCGCGCCGGCGGCATCCTGTCGAGCCTCACGCGCCCTGCCCGCGTCCGCGCGCGTCTCTACGACAACGAACTCCGGCTCGTCGCCGACACCCGCTCGACCGCGGCAGGCGCCTCGACGATCGTGCGCAGCGAACTGCCGCCCCCGGGGGGCAAGCGCGCACCCGGGCCGATCAGCCAGCTCGAGCGCTTCTATGACGAACTGATCTTCCCGACGCATGAGAACGCCGTCTATGCCGAGGTCGCGCAGCAGGGCATCAGCCTCGCGCCCGAGGTCCGCCACGCCGCCCTCGGCAACGTCGTCAACGCCGTCCGCGTCAATTCCGAGCAGAACCTGATCGTCTCGGTCGCGATGCCCGTGCGACGCTTCCGCAGCGTCCTCGGCGTGCTGGTGCTCTCGACCGAGGGCGACGACATCAACGAGATCGTGCGGCGCGAGCGGATCGGCATCCTGCAGATCTTCGTCACCGCCTCGATCGTGTCGATCGGGCTGTCGGTGCTGCTGGCCAACACCATCGCCTCGCCGATCCAGCGGCTGGCACAGGCGGTCGATCCGGCCGGCACCTCGCCCAACCGCCCGATCAACCCGGACCGCATCGAGATCCCCGACATGACCGGGCGCGCGGACGAGATCGGCGACCTCTCGGCCAGCCTGATCCGCATGACCGAGGCGCTCTATCGCCGGATCGAGGCGATCGAGAGCTTTGCCGCCGACGTTGCGCACGAGATCAAGAACCCGCTGACCTCGATGCGTTCGGCGATCGAGACGTTCAGCTACGCCAAGACACCCGAGCAGCGACAGCGGCTGCTGGATGTTATAATGAGCGACGTGAAGCGTCTCGACCGGCTGGTGACGGATATCTCCAACGCCTCCCGTCTGGACGCCGAGCTTGTCCGCGAGCGCATGGACGAGTTCGACCTGGCGACGCTTCTGGAGAGCCTGTCCGGCGTGACGGCGAGCCAGGGCGAGGCGATGGAGGTCGGCGTGGCGTTGGAGCTGCCGCATGGCGGGCTCAAGGCAAAGGGTCTCGAGGGCAGGCTGGCGCAGGTCTTCGCCAACCTCCTGGACAACGCGCTGTCGTTCTCGCCCGAGGGCACGACCATCACGCTGCGTGCGGTGCAGGAGGAGGACCTGACCACCGTCACCGTCAGCGACCAGGGCTCGGGCCGCTCGGAATAGAAGCGCTCGAAGATCGAGCCGAGATTGTCCTCTGGGATGCCCGGGCCCTGGTCGCTGACGGTGACGGTGGTCAGGTCCTCCTCCTGCACCGCACGCAGCGTGATGGTCGTGCCCTCGGGCGAGAACGACAGCGCGTTGTCCAGGAGGTTG
>JBCBPG010000440.1:0-4452 GCA_039820865.1 Pseudomonadota bacterium | reverse complement strand
TCCTCCCAGCCCGGCAGGAAGACGGCGGGGAATTCCAGGCCCTTGGCGGCGTGGAGGGTCATGATCGAGACCTTGGCCTCGCCCGCCTCGCTCTCGTTGTCCATGACCAGCGAGACGTGTTCGAGGAAGCCCTGCAGGTTCTCGAACTCCTCGAGCCCCGAGACGAGCTCCTTGAGGTTCTCCAGCCGCGAGGGGGCGTCGGGCGACTTGTCGGCCTGCCACATCGCCGTATAGCCGCTCTCGTCCAGGATCTTTTCGGCCAGGCGCACGTGGTCCATGCGCGCGACGCCGTCGCCGGTCGAGACCGCGCCCAGCGTGAAGGAATGCCAGATCTCGATCTGGTCGGTCAGGCGCTTCAGTTCCTTGACCGCGCGGGCCGAGATGCCCTCGACACCGCCGCGCCCGGCGATGCGGGCGGCCTCGAACAGGCCGACGCCTTCGGCCCGGGCCGTGCGCTGAAGTGCCTGCTGCGCCTTTTCGCCCACGCCGCGCTTGGGCGTGTTGACGATGCGCTCGAAGGCGAGGCCGTCGTCGGGGCTGACGGCGACGCGGAAATAGGCCATCGCGTCGCGGATCTCGAGGCGTTCGTAGAAGCGCGGGCCCCCGATGACACGGTAGGGCAGGCCGATCTGGAGGAAGCGTTCCTCGAAGGCGCGCATCTGGAACGAGGCGCGCACCAGGATCGCGATGTCGTCGAGCGAGACGGGGTCGTGGCCGCGGGTGCCGCGGGCGAGCGCCTCGACCTCCTCGCCGATCCAGCGGGCCTCCTCCTCGCCGTCCCAGTGGCCGATGAGGCGGAGCTTCTCGCCGCCCTCGGCCTCGGTCCAGAGCGTCTTGCCGAGGCGGTCGCTGTTGGCCGCGATCAGGCCCGAGGCGGCGGCGAGGATATGCGAGGTGGAGCGGTAGTTCTGCTCCAGCCGGATGACCTTGGCGCCCGGGAAGTCGGTCTCGAAGCGCAGGATGTTGCCGACCTCGGCGCCGCGCCAGCCGTAGATCGACTGGTCGTCGTCGCCCACGCAGCAGATGTTGTGGTGTTCGGCCGCCAGCAGGCGGAGCCAGAGATACTGGGCGACGTTCGTGTCCTGGTACTCGTCGACCAGGATGTAGCGGAAGCGGCGCTGGTAGTCGGCAAGCACGTCCTCATGGGTGCGGAAGAGCGTCACGACATGGAGGATCAGGTCGCCGAAATCGACGGCGTTCAGCGTCTTCAGCCGCTCCTGGTAGGCCTTGTACAGCTCGCGCCCGCGATTGTTGGCGAAGCCGGTCTCGTCGGCCGGCACCTTGTCGGGGGTCAGCGCGCGGTTCTTCCAGCGGTCGAGCATCGAGGCGAAGAGGCGGGCGGGCCAGCGCTTGTCGTCGATGTTCTCGGCCGACAGGAGCTGCTTGATCAGCCGGATCTGGTCGTCGGTGTCCAGGATGGTGAAGTTGGACTTGAGGCCCGCCAGTTCGGCATGGCGGCGCAGGATCTTGACGTTGATGGCGTGGAAGGTGCCGAGCCAGGGCATGCCCTCCGCCGCCTCGCCGAGGAGCGCGGTGGTGCGGGCGCGCATCTCGCGCGCGGCCTTGTTGGTGAAGGTGACGGCCAGGAGCTGGGAGGGCCAGGCGCGGCGGGTGTTGATGATATGGGCCAGCCGGGTCGTGAGCGCGCGGGTCTTGCCGGTGCCGGCGCCGGCCAGCAGCAGGACGGGACCGTCGAGCGTCTCCACCGCCTCGCGCTGTGGCGGGTTGAGGCCGTCGAGATAGTCCGGCTCGCGCGCCGGCGCACGGGGGGCGAGGGCGGCAGCCGCGGCACGCTGCGACAGGCTGGGGGCGCGGTCGCCGTCGGCCCCGCTCTCCCACGCCTCGAAAGCGTCGCCGTCGCTCTGGAACGAACGGTTCATGGGCGCCACCATAGCGCGGGCGGCCGGCGACGGAAAGTATTTGTTCCCGGCTTGTTCGCGCTGATTTCTCTCGTGGGTGGCGGTGTGATCGCGCGCCGGCCTAGCGGCGGTAGCGGAGCGCGCGGAAATCCTGCCGGCGGCGGCGGCGGCTGGTGAAGGCGTAGTAGCCGGCGGTGACGACGGCCGCGCCCACCATGACGATGATCACGCCGGACATGCCGTTGTGGCCCGGCGGTGCGCCATGGTGGCCGAACAGCTCGAGCGGGTTGATCCCGGCGGTCGAGGACCCGGCCGTGGGTTTGTCCATCACCACGATCAGCAGTGCCGCGCCGAACATGCAGATCAGCGCGATCATCGCCGTCAGTATCTCGATCAATCGCATCCATGCGACTCCGGTCAGCCAACAGCGGCGACACTCCCGGATCTCGGGGGCCGCGCAAGGACGGAATTGCGCCGTTTCCGAGGTGATGCGTCCCGATTCCGGAAGGTCCGCGCGCGGTGCGTGCATTCGGCGCGGACTGCAGCGTCGGCGTGTGGTGCCGGGCGCGCGACGGGCGGCCCGGGGTCACGCATCAGCGGTGGATGGTTGCATCGCGGGATCCCGGGGCCATCTGCGGTGCAGCCACAAGAGGAGACGATCCGATGCTGTTCGGCTTCGACAAGACTGCGATGGTCACCCCCGCCCGCGCCCTCGCGGGCCGCGCCGCGGCGATCCCGACCGCCGGCACCCACTTCGTCAACGGCGCACCGCTGAAGGGCCCGCATCCCGAGGGAGCCGAGACCGCGATCTTTGCCATGGGCTGTTTCTGGGGCGCGGAGCGGATGTTCTGGCAGCTGCCGGGCGTCATCGCGACCTGGGTGGGCTATGCCGGCGGCTATACGCCGAACCCGACCTATCGCGAGGTCTGCACGGGCCAGACCGGGCATACCGAGATCGTGGGCGTCGTCCACGACCCGGCGCGGATCCGCTTCGAGGACCTGCTGCGCACGTTCTGGGAGGGGCACAACCCGACGCAGGGCATGCGCCAGGGCAACGATGTCGGCACGCAGTACCGTTCGGCGATCTACTGGACCAGCGGGGCGCAGCGGGGGGCGGCCGAGGCGTCGCGCGAGGCCTTTGGCAAGCGGCTGGCCGCGAGCGGGTTTGGCGCGATCACGACCGAGATCGCCGAGGCGGGGCCGCTGTATTTCGCCGAGGACTATCACCAGCAGTACCTCGCGAAAAACCCGGGCGGCTATTGCGGGCTGGGCGGCACGGGCGTGAGCTGTCCGGTGGGTGTCGGCGCCTGAGGCTGACGGCGCAGGCGGGCGTCGCCGGCTGGGGGCGCAGGCCGGAGGGCGCAGGTGAGGGGCGCGGGTGGGGGGCGCAGGAGGGGCCGCGCGCACCGACCGGCCTCCGCGCCCACCCGCCCGCCCCGCGGAGCCCGGCCGGCGCGCGCGGCCCCCGCAGCGGTCGGGCGGTTGGGCGGGCTGTGCAGCCGTGCCGATTGCGCGGGGCGGGCCCGCCCTGCTAGCCCCGCCCGGCCGGGTCGGTGCCCGGCGTCGAGCGGGGAGACGCCATGACCACCTGGACCGCGCTGACCACCCTGGCGGGCGAGGCGCCGGCGCGGGCGCTTTCGGACCTTGTCGAGGAGATGGTGGACCCTGCGCCCGACGGCATCGGCTGTTTCGAGATCGAGGACGGGTCGGGGCGCTGGGAGGTGGGGCTCTACTTCACCGAGCGGCCGGACGAGACGGCGCTGCACCTGCTGGCGGCCACGCAGGGGGCGGCGCCCTTCGCGGTCTCGAAGCTGGGCGACCGGGACTGGGTGGCGCAGGTCCGCCGCGAGCTGCATCCGATCCATGCCGGGCGCTTCACGGTGCATGGCGCGCATGACGCCCACCGGGTCGAGCCGCACCGCATCAACCTGGCGATCGAGGCGGCGATGGCCTTCGGCACCGGCCATCATGCCACGACGCAGGGATGTCTCTGGCTGATCGACGGGCTGGCGAAGGCGGGGTGGCGGCCGCGGCGCGTCGCCGATATCGGCTGCGGCACGGGGGTGCTGGCGATGGCGGCGGCGCGGCGCTGGCGCGTGCCCGTGATGGCGGGCGACATCGATGCGGTGGCCGAGGCGACGGCGCGCGCCAATGCGGCGGTGAACGGGGTCGGTGGCGGGCTGCAGGTCGTCACGGCGCCCGGGTTCCGCCACCCGCGGATCGCGCGCCTGGCGCCCTATGACCTGGTGCTGGCGAACATCCTGGCCGCGCCGCTGAAGGCGCTGGCGCCCGAGATCCGGCGCCACCTGGCGCCCGGCGGGCATGCCGTGCTGTCGGGGCTGCTCACGGTGCAGTCGGCGGGCGTGGAGGCGGTCTTCCGCGGCCACGGGATGCGCCGCGTGGGCCGGCGGCGCATCGGCGAGTGGACCTCGCTCCTGATGCGCCGCGGCTGAGCCGGCCCGGATCGCTCAACCGGATCGCTCACCCGGATCGTTCACCCGGGCCGGCGCGAGGCGTCGGCGGGCGTCAGTAGCCGCGATGGGCCAGGCGATCGACATCCGCGCGGCAGAGGCCGATGTCCTCGAGCTGGCGG
>JBCBPG010000439.1:0-4457 GCA_039820865.1 Pseudomonadota bacterium | reverse complement strand
CGCCTCCCGCATTGTCGCGGGCTGCTTCCCGGCCGACGGGGGCCGGATGCGTCGCGAGCACGATCCGTACACCCGGTGGACCGTCCGTCCGCCACCTGCCAACCGCGTGTGCCTGCCAACCGCGTGTGCCTGCCAACCGATGGCGATGCCTCGACCGTTCACGCGGGTCGCCGATTTTGTTGACGTGCCACGCCCGGCCGGCGTGCCAGCGCATGTTGCGCCAGAAGATGTCGAAGGAGGCAGGCATGATCGGCGCCGGTCGGGAGGTCGAGGCATCGCAGAGCGCGCCGGGCGGGACGGTGGCGCTGTTCCGGGCCTCGCTCGACGTGCTCCGCCAAGGCATGCCCGAGGTCGGTATCCGCGCCCCGGGCACCAAGGCGGTGCAGAACCCGATGGCACTGGTGGCCGAGATCCGGGGAGAGATGCGCCCGGCACTGGAGCCCATCGCCGACGGCGAGACGCCCGACGAGGCCGTTCTGGTCCGCATCGCCGAGATGAACGGCCCGCTGCCGAAGGAAATGAACCAGGCGGTGCGCCTCTAGGAGGGCGAGAGTTGAGGTGAACGACACAGTCGGCGGTTGACAAATGGCGGGCTCGCACCTGACGCATAGCTGCATTGCGTCAGGCGCATGCCGAATACGGCATCTTTTCGACCGTGCAGATCGGCGCGTGGTCGCAACATTAGGCTTTGGTTAACGATGAATCTGTGTGAAAGTTACCGAGCTTGGGCTGTTCTCGTTATAATCTTGTGGAATACCTCAATGTTGCCCGATATCTAAATTTCCAGAACATTTTTGGTGCGCCCTAATCGCGCCTCATCGCATTGACACTCCATTTTGGGAGTGTTGATCGAGGAGGTGCTCATGACCCGCCGTGGCCTTGGTGTCGTCGTTGCCGTCGCTGCATTGTCGCTTGCCATCACCCAGCCTGCCGCGTCGGCCGGGAAGGGCGCCGACGCGCCCGAAGCAAACCGTCACGTCAACCTCTCGGCGCTGCAGTCGATGCTGGCCGAGCAGATCGCCAAGGCTGCGTGCTTTGCCGCGCTGGAGGTCAACGCGACGGCGCAGCGGCGCTACATGGCCGGTGCCTACGAGCTCTTCTCGCTGACCCATCTGGGCCTGCGCGGCGGCAACAGCGCGCTCGGCCTGGCCGAGGAGGTCCATCCGAACATGCTGCAGGCGCTGGACGCGGTCGAGCGCGAGAGCAACGGCTGGCGTGCCCGCGTGACCGCCGCCATCCACGCCAACGGCGCGCTGTCCGACAAGCAGATGCTGCGCATCGTCGAAGAGACCGAGACGGTCCTGCCCGCGACCAACGCGCTGGCCGAGCGCGCCTCGCGGACCTATGGCGCGACCGCTGGAGAGAGCCTGGCGCAGTCGCTGCGCATCAAGCTGGCCAGCCGCCAGCGCCTCCTCAGCCAGAAGATCGCCAAGGACTTCTGCCTGATCGCGCAGGGCCACGAGGTCGCCCATCACCGCGCCGAGCTCAACGCCGCGATCGGCCTGTTCGACGCGTCGATGAACGCGCTGATCGACGGCTTCGCCGCGTTCGGCCTGGCCGCCGAGGCCAACCCGACGCGCCGTGCCGAGCTCGAGGCCGTCCGCGACGCCTGGAACGAGATCCGCCCGGCGCTGGCCGAGGTGGCTGCCGGTGCCGCGCCGGATGCCGCGTCGATCTCCACCGTCGCCTGGGGCAACAACGTGGTGCTGACGCTCGCCAACGCCGCGGTCTTCTCCTACGAGACCGACGAGACCGCGAGCTGAGCGCGAACGCCCCGCCGACGCGGCCGGCCTAGAGCCGGTCGCGCAGCGCGTAGTACGAGAGGGCGAGCGCCAGCAGCGGCTGGCGCAGCCAGTCGCCGCCCGGGAACGGCGGCACCGGCATCCGCGCCAGCAGGTCGAAGCGCTCGGCCTGCCCGGCCACCGCATCGGCGGCGATGAGCCCGCCCATGGTGGCCATGTGGATGCCCGATCCGGACCAGCCCGCCACCGAGAGCATGCTCTTGCCGAGGCGCTGAAAGGCCGGCGCGCGCGGGCGGGTGATGCCGAGCGTGCCGCCCCAGGCATGGGTGATCGCGACATCCGCGAGCTGGGGGAAGACCGCCAGGATGCGCTTCTTCATCCGCACCTCGATATCGCGGGGAAAGCGGGTGCCATAGCTCTCGGCCCCGCCCCAGACGAGCCGCGTGTCAGAGGTCATGCGGTAGTAGTCGAGCACGAAGCGGGTGTCGAAGACACAGGCCGTCGTGCGCATCAGTGCCTCGGCGCGCTCCCGGCCCAGCGGCTCGGTGGCGCAGACCAGGCTGTTGATCGGGGCGACGGTGCGCGCGACCTCGGGCTCCAGGCCGTCGACATAGCCGTTCATGGCAAGGATCACGTGCTCGGCACGCACCGTGCCCTCGCGCGTGACGACCCGGCCGGGGCGCAGTGCGGTGACGGGCGAGTGCTCGCGGATCCGCGCGCCCGCCGTGGCGGCCGCCTCGGCCAGCCCCAGCGCATAGCGCAGCGGATGCAGGTGGCCACCGTCGCGCCAGGCAAGGCCGCCGTGATAGCGCCGCGTCTCCAGCCGCTCGGCCATCCCGGCGGCGTCCAGCACCTCGACGCCGTCATAGCCGTAGCGCCGCGCCAGGTGTTCGGCATACTCGGCCAGCTCCGGGGGGTCGCCGGGCTTCCACGCCGCCTCGAGCGACCCCTCGGCCAGGTCAGCGCTGATCGAGAAGCGCTCGCAGAGGTCGCGCACCAGCGCATTGGCATCGAGCGTGACCTGCCAGACCCGCGCCGCGTCCTCGCGCCCGAGCCGGCGCTCGTAGTCGCGGATGTCGGCGCGCGGGCCGACGCCTATCTGCCCGCCATTGCGCCCCGAGGCACCCCAGCCGACACGGTTGGCCTCGAGCAGGACGACGTCATAGCCGCGGTCGGCCAGGTGCAGCGCGGCCGAGAGCCCGGCATAGCCGCCGCCGACAACGCAGACATCGGCGCGCGTGTCGCCGGCCAGCGAGGCGCGCTCGGGCATGTGTCCGGCGGTCTCGGCATACCAGGACAGGGCATGCCGCCCGGGCGTGTCGTTCGCCGTGAGATACCGTGCCCGCGTCACCTGCCGTCCCGTCCTTTGCCCGCGCCGTTCTTTGCCCGCGCCGTCCTTGCCCGCGCCGTCCTTGCCCGCCCCGTCCCTCGCCTGCTCAGCCCAGGTCCGGCGCCGTGGCCGTGAAGACCTCGATGCCCTGCAGCGCCTCCCACCAGGGCTGCACGCCCGGCACCGCCATCAGCCGCTCAGCCGCCGGCGAGACGGCGACGTAGAACAGCACGGGGCCGAGGAAGTACTCGGCGAGGCTGGGCGCCGGGCCCGCGATCCAGGGTGCGCCCCCCTTGATCTCCATGATCAGCCGCAGCGTCTTCTCGCCCGTCTCCAGCGCCCCGTCGTAGAAGGCCTGGTCCGGATTGCCGAGGAAGTCCGGGAACAGGTGGAAGCCGGCCGCGCCCAGCAGCGCGCCGTAGCCGTAGCTGTTGATGAGGCTGATGGTCATGTTCATCTGCGCCCGGTCCTTGGGATCGTCGGGGATGGCCGAGACGCCGCCGCGCGTCGCCTCGAGATAGCGGCAGATCGCGTCGGTCTCGAGCAGGCGCATGCCGTCGATCTCCAGCACCGGCACCTTGCCGAAGGGGTGGCGCGCCAGGTGCTCGGGGCTGTTCGGTTCGCCCTCCAGCACGTTCAGCGGCACCTGGTCATAGTCGACGCCCTTGTTCGCCAGCACGATCCGCACCGTGCGCACGAAGGTCGAACCGTTGAAGCCGTAGAGTACCGGTTTGTCGGCCATGATGCCCTCTCAGCCGTTGCGCGATGTCTTCGCGGGTGCGGCATAGACTGTTGGCGGGCCCGACGCCAGCCGGCCCGCGCGAGCTGCCTGCCGGCCGCCGACGGCATTCGCATGACCCGCCGCCGCGTTTGTCGATAGAGTGCCCCACGAGACGCCGCGCAACCACCCGAGGGACAGACGCATGGATTTCAGGCTGAACCCCGATCCCGGCCAGATGGAGCCGTCGGACTTCACCCCGCCCGAGGCCTTCACCACCGGGGACCGCCGCGAGGTGAACGCGTCCAAGTTCGCGACCGAGGACGAGTCGGTCCTCTGCGGGGTCTGGGAATGCGCGCCCTGCCGCGAGGAGATCGAGGCCTATCCGGTGCACGAGATGATGACGGTGATCTCGGGCTCGGTGACGCTGACCCATCCCGACGGCCGGGCCGAGACCATGGGACCGGGCGATACCTTCTTCATCGCCAAGGGCACCCCCCTCACCTGGGAGATCACCGAGACGCTGCGCAAGCACTACCTGATCGTCGCCTAGCCGACCCGTCCGGGCACGCCCCGCCCCGCAGGGGCCGTGGTCAGTCACCCGGGCAGCGCCGAGACCCGCGCGGCTGTGACCGGGCCAGCCCGCAGGCCGTTGCCTGAGGGCCGG
>JBCBPG010000438.1:0-4460 GCA_039820865.1 Pseudomonadota bacterium | reverse complement strand
TGGGGGTTCAGCCGGGGATGGCCCCGGCTGTGTCGTGGATCACATTGTCGCGGATCCCGCGATGCCGGCATGCGGCCGCCCGGCGCCGGGCCGGTCGGCCGTGCCGCTCACCAGTAGCGATAGGCGAAGATGTCGTAGATGACGGGATGGGTGTAGCCACGCACGGCCCGCAGCCGGCGGGCGTATTCGATGTCGCGCGCGCGGGCCTGGTCGATGGCGGCAAGCTCGGCCTTCGACGCCTGGATCTCGTCCAGCAGGTCGGCCGAGCGGCGGTCGCCCCGCGCGGCGGCCAGCGAGAGCCAGCGCTCCGCCTCGTTCCAGTCGGCGCCGGTCTCCTGGTAGCCGCCGTAATAGATCCGCCCCAGCGCCGCCTGCGCGTTGCGGTCGCCCCGCTGGCCCGCGTCGCGCAGCCACTTGATCCCCTCCCAGGGGTTCTCGCGGATGCCGTCGCCCTCCAGGTACCGCCGGCCGAGGTCGAATGCCGCGGCGGGGTCGGCCTCGGCCTCGATGATCAGGCCCCCCAGGATGCCGTTGGGATCGTCGTCCGGCGCGTTCGCGGCCGGGTCGAAGGTCGCATAGTCCCTGGGCGCATCGAAGCATCCGGAACTGTCGCAGATCCGCACGGTATCCTCGGCCCCGGTGGTCTGGCAGCCGGCCAGACCCAGCAGGGCGAGCGCGGACAGCGCGCATGCCCAATGACGGACCAGACTGGTATCGAAAGGGGTCGCAACGCGCATTTGAAGGCTCCGGTAACCCAAGAACATTGCCGGGACGGTCCCGGTCACAGGACTATGCCGCATAATCGACACGATTCGCGCGCGCCGGGGTGCGCACGGGGTAGGACTGCAGAGGATCAGCACATGTCGCTTTCCATTCGCACGCTTTCGGCCGCCGCCTTCGCCTTGGCGCTAGCAGGCTGCCAGGGCGGTTCCGTCAGCCAGGGCACCAACTCGACAGCCGTGAGGGGCGCGGCCGGCGGTTCGACAACCGTCGATGCGAACCCCGATCTCGAGCGCTGCCCGGAGCCGCTCGGCACGCTGGCGGTCGACGACGGCACGAACCGCGTCTGGTACAGCAACTTCCGCCAGACCACCGGCGTGACCACCGTCGAGCCGCTGATCCGGCTGGCCGCCCAGCAGTCGGGCTGCTTCGTCATCACCTCGATCGGCTCGGAGCGGCTGAACGACCGGATGACGGACATCACGCTGCAGCAGCGCAACTCGGGCGAGTTCCGCGCCGGCTCGAACCAGCAGGCCGGCCAGCGCGTGGCGGCCGACTACTTCCTCGAGCCGCGGATCATCATCAACAACGACGCGCTCGGCGGCGTGGCGGCGGGCGTGGGCGCGATCTTCGGCTCGGTGGGTGCCGCGGTCGGCGGCGGTCTCGCCTCGAAGAACTCGGTCGTGACGCTCTCGCTCTTCGACATCCGCAGCCAGGTGCAGGTCGCGATCTCCGAGGGCTCGTCGACCTCGACGAACTTTGGCGCGGCGCTCGGGGCGCTCGGCGGCTCGGCCGGCGGTGCGCTCGGCGGCTTCTCGCGCACGCCCGAGGGCAAGGCGACGGTCGCGGCGTTCCAGGACGCGTTCAACGGCATGGTGATCGCGCTGCGCAACTACGAGGCACAGAACGTCCGCGGCGGCCTCGGCACCGGCGGGCTGCTCACCGTCAACTGAGGCCACAGGCCTTGCCGGCCGGCCGTCCCGCGTGACGGCCGGCCCCGCCCTCAGGCGCGACCGGCGTCGAGGATCTCGATCAGCCGGTCGACGGCCTTCCCGAAGGGCTGCATCGCCGCCACCGCCCAGCCCTCGGTGTCGATCGCGCAGGCCGTGACGACGTCGTCGGCCGCGATCGCCAGCATCACGTTGTCCGCCAGGCCGAAATCCTCGACCAGATGGCCGTGGTGGTCGCGCAGCACGCCGTCGCCCGCCGTCCCCTCCGGCGTCGGGACGCGGGCGGCCAGGTCGCGTGGATCGGCGGAATAGGCGACCATCGGGCGGCCGAGCGCGTGCAGGCTGCCCATCTCGAAGGCCGTGCCCGGATCGGCATGGGGGCCGCGGAAGGGGCTGAGGTTGATCAGCGCCGCATCGGCCCGGTGCAGCATCGCCACGCAGGCGCGGAAGATCGCGACCGGATCGCCGGGATCCTCGATGCCATCGAGCGGGTAGAGCGCCTCGAGCCCGCGGGCCTCGCAAAGGCGCGCCTTCTCCCGCCCGATGGCAGCCGCCTCCGGCAGGAAGACGTCCGGACCCGCAAGATAGACGCGCGGTCTCATGCCGACCCTTCATTACCCTTTACTGGAATGTTTCGTATACGTCTGCATGACACGCCCGTGCAATGGCCCCCACCCCGCGCGAGACAGGGGGGCGTAAGCGCCGGATGACGTGGCGACGGGCGCTCAGCCCGGCATCTTCCAGGTGGCGGTCGCGTGGGCCGAGAGCTTGCCGGCCGCGTCGAACACCCGGCTTTCCATGAAGCTGATGGTGCGGCCGCGGCGGATGAAGCGGCCCTCGCAGGTCACCTCGCCGGCGCCCACGGGTCGCATGAACTGGATCTTCATCTCGATGGTCGCGCCCGGCCCGGCCACCTTGTTGACCAGGTGGCCCATCGAGATGTCCATCACCGTCGCCAGCACCCCGCCATGGACCGAGCCCTGCGGGTTGAAGCCCATCTCCGAGGCCGGGAAGGTGATCCGGCAGACCTCCTTCTCGGCATCCGGCGCGTCCTCGGGCAGGTAGGCGTAGGTGAGGTCCCAGAGCCGCGCGAGGAAGAAGCGCTCGAAGACCTGCTCATGGGCATCCAGCGCGCGGTCGAGATGCGCCCGCGCAGCGTCGGTGTCGATGCGTCGGGGCGTCTCGGCCATCTCAGCCGCCGATGAAGTTGGGCTTGCGCTTTTCCATGAAGGCGCGGCGACCCTCGATGTAGTCCTGGCTTGCGAAGCACTCGTCGACCAGCGCCTGGCACTTCGCGAGGTCGCGCGCGCTCTCATCGGCGGTGGACTGGTTCACGATGTACTTGACCGAGTTCACCGTGAGCGGCGCGTTCGCGGCGATCATGGCCGCTACCTCGCCGGCCGCGGTGCCGACCTCCTCGGCCGCGACGACGCGGTTGACCAGCCCCATGATCCGCGCCTCCTCGGCCGTGAAGCGGCGGGCGGTGAAGAAGATCTCCTTGGCAAAGCCCGGGCCGACCAGGTTGACCAGCCGGTTGATGCCCGCAAAGCCATAGCCGAGGCCGAGCTTGGCGGCAGGGATGGCGAACTGGCTGTTCTCGCCGCAGACGCGGATGTCGCAGCAGACGCTCAGCGCCACGCCGCCGCCGATGCAGTAGCCGTCGATCTGGGCGATCGTGGGCTTGGGGAAGGCCTCGACCTTGTCATAGACGCGCTTGGTGGTGGCGTTGTAGTGCGCCACGCCCTCGGCCGAGGCGCGCTCGCTCTCGAACTTGGAGATGTCGGCGCCCGAGACGAAGGCCTTGCCGCCCGCGCCCGAGAGGATCAGCACCCGCACCGAGCCGTCGGCAGCATAGGCGTCGAGCCAGTACTCGACCGCCTCCCACATCTCCAGCGAGACGGCGTTGCGCTTCTCCGGCTGGTTGAAGACGATGCGCGCGACGCCGTCCTCGCAGGACGTGAGGACCTTGGTCGTCGTGGGCGCGCCTTCGGCGGCCGCGGCAGTGGCGGTGTTCATGGGATCTGTCCCCTCTCGATGTCAGATGGTGCCGTCGGCGCGAAGCGCGGCGATCTCCTCCGCGCCATAGCCAAGCTCGGCCAGGATCGCGTCGACATGCTCGCCCGCGGTAGGCGGGGGCGCGGCAATGGCGCTCGGCGTGCGCGACATCTGGATCGGCTGGCCGGTGAGGCGGATGTCGCCCCGCTCGGTCGAGCGGACGGGCTGGGCCATGCCGAGATGCTCGACCTGCGGGTTGGCCCAGACCTGGCCGATATCGTTGATCTCGCCCGCCGGCACGCCGGCCTCGTTGAAGCGCGCGATCCAGTCGGCGGTCGGCGCCTTGATCGTCTCCGCCTCGATCTCGGCGTTCAGATCGGCGCGGTTCGCCGAACGGTCGGCATTGGTCCTGTAGGCCGGGTTCTCGATCCAGTCGGCACGGTCGAGCGCGCGGGCGAACCGCTGCCAGATCGCCTCACCCGCCACGGCGATGTTCATGTAGCCGTCCGACGTCTTGAAGACGCCGGTGGGAATGGTGGTGGGGTGGTTGTTGCCGGCCTGCTTGGGCACATCGCCGTCAACCAGATAGCGCGCCCCCTGGAAGTCGAGCATGAAGACCTGCGCCTGCAGGAGCGAGGTGGCCACGAACTGCCCGCGGCCGGACCGCTCACGCTCGAGCAGGGCGATCATGATGCCCTGGAAGGCGAAGAGCCCGGCGGTCAGGTCCGCGATGGGGATGCCGACGCGCATCGGGCCCCTGCCCGGCTCGCCGGTGATCGACATCAGCCCGCCCAT
>JBCBPG010000437.1:0-4463 GCA_039820865.1 Pseudomonadota bacterium | reverse complement strand
GTCCCGGCCGAGAGCGGCGTGTCGTCCGCCCCTGCCGGCGGCGTCGCGGCGATGTCGTCGGCGATCCCCGGGACGATGTCGGGGGCGATGTCGGGGGCGATGTCGCGGGCAATGTCGTCGGCGATGTCGCCGGCGATGTCGGGGGCGGGCGACGCGCCGAGGACGAGGGCACCGTCGTCGGCCTCGTCCTGCGTCATGTCACCGGCCGGGCGGGCGCCAAGCAGCAGCGCCTCGCCCTCGACGCCGTCCCCGTCAGCGTCAGCGTCAGCGTCAGCGTCCCCATGACCGTGACCGTCCCCGTGACCCTCGCCGCCGCGGTCATCGTACCGGTCGCGATGCGCCGCGGGGTCGTCCGCTCCGGCGGTCATCTCGTCATGCGCGGCAGTCCGGGGCGCCCGGAGATCGTCCTCCGCCTGCGCGGCACGCCAGGGCGCGACGTCGGGGGTCTCGTCGCCCGGGGCGGTGCGCTCCATCGCCCAGGGCGGGCGCGGGCGGTGATCGGTCGGCATCGCCGCCGCCGCCGTCATGCCCGAGGCGGCCTCCAGCGCCGCGCGGATCTCGGCCGTCAGCGCGGGGCCGGTCACCTCCTCGCCGGCGTCGTTCCCGTCCGCCGCCTCGGCGGGCGGCATCGCCGTGGTCTCCGGCAGCCGTGCCGTGACCAGGATGCCCGGAAAGCAGTCCAGCGTGTCGGGCGCCATGCCCGAGGCGGTCGAGGCCTCGGCCAGGATCCGCTCGCGCAGCGCCGTGTCGAGCACGGGCAGCCCCGCCTCGCACAGCGCCGGACGCGCGGCAACGGCCGCGCCCGCGGTGGCGAGCAGCGCTTCGAGGATGGGCGCGGGGTCGTCGAACCCCTCGATCGAACACGCGAAAGCCCCTAGACGCACATCGACGCGCCGGTGTCGGTCTGACATCGACCCCTCCCCGCTCAGCAGGCCCCTTGCGGCCCCCCCCCAGGCGCCGCATCACCGTGAAAGGTTGCTCAACCGGGCCACCGGGTCAAGCGAGGCCTCCCTGCGGGCCGCCCTCACGGCCCGTGCGACGGGTCGCGGTTCCGGACAGTCGCGCATGGCGGGCACGCCCGGGGCGCCGCACCGCCGGGGCGATTGACGCGCCCGCGCGGGGGCGGCATGGCAGCGCGATGGACCCTCTCAGCTTCTCCACGCCCGTGATCCTGGCCGGTGGCGGCACGCTCGATCCCGGGGCGCTGGCCCGGGCCGAGGCCGCGCTGCTCGCCGCCGGCCTCACCGCGCCCGATGCGCCGGCCCCGATCGTCGCCGCGGACGGTGCGGCAGATGCGCTCGACCGGCTGGGCCGCGAGCCGGTGGCGGTGATCGGCGATCTCGACAGCCTGTCGGACCCGGCCGCCTGGGCCGCGCGGGGCGTCGCGATCCACCGGGTGGCCGAGCAGGACACGACCGACTTCGAGAAGTGCCTGGCGCTGACCGAGGCGCCGCTCTACCTGGGCGTCGGCTTCACGGGGCGCCGGCTCGACCATGCGCTGTCGGTGCTCAACACCATGGCGACGCGGCCGGCCAGCCGGGTCGTGCTGGTCTCGCCGTACGAGACGGTGCTGCATGCGCCCGCCGGGCGGGTGCATCGCCTGGCGGTCGGGTCGGGGGCGGCGGTGTCGATCTTCCCGCTGAAGCCGGTGCGCTGCGGTCCCTCGCGCGGGCTGGTCTGGCCGCTCGACGGGCTGGTGCTGGCGCCCGGCGGTCTCGGCGGCGGCGTGATCGGCACCTCGAACCGCAGCGATGCCGGCGAGATCGAGCTCGATTTCCGCGACGACGGCGCGATCCTGCTGCTCGAGCCCGCGGCGTTGGAGAGCGCGATCGCCTGCGTGCTGGCGGCGCGCCACTGACGGCGGGGCGCTGACGCCCTCCCCGGACAGACGAAGGGCGCGCCCGGCCGGACGCGCCCCCCACCCTTATCCGTCGGTCGGTGCGGCTCAGGCCGCGGCATCGACCTTGTTGCGGCGACGCATCAGCGCCAGGCCGCCGAGGCCCACCAGCAGCATCGGCAGCGCCGCCGGCACCGGGATCGGCGCCGCGACGTTGATGGTCAGCAGCAGGTCCGAGATCACGATGTTGCCACCGCCGATACCGCCGCGCAGGCTGAGCGACAGGAACCCGTCCTCGAGAAGCGCGAGATCCGTGATCTCCTCCTCGAAGAACACGCCCTCGCCGCCGTCGCAGTCCGTGCCGTTCACACAGCGGAAGATCGGGTCCGGGTTGGTCTCGGCGAACACCGAGACGGGGTTCTCGTTCGCGTTCCCGTCGACGCCGAAGAAGCCGCTGATCGTCGCCGAGATGATCTCGACGCCGGCGATATCCTCCTCGAAGTCGAAGGTGATCGGTCGGCCGCTGTTGACGCCCGCGTTCACGTCGTCCTCGAACAGGAACGGCGTGCCGTCGTCCGGCTCCGGATTGACCTCGAAGGTCTGCATGACCGTCATCGTCGTGGCAGCCGCCGGAGCAGCGCACAGCGCCGCTGCCGCGGACATGGCAATCATGGCGTTGCGAAGGATCATGTAGCCGGTCTCCCCCAAAGGTTCAGTCCCAATAGCCATACTCTGCCGCAGTGCGACAACAGGAATTTATGGTTTGTTTGCCAATGAGACCGAATTATCCACGCGTTTCTACCTCCGGTGGCGCGCTCAGGGTTAACGCAGCGGCCGGCACGCAACCCCTGCGCGAAATTCAATGCCGAGCTGCGCCCAGCGGTTGCTTTCTCGCCCGGATCATCCCGTGCCCGGCGGAAAGTGACTCGCGTCAATCGCGAAGCTGTCCCACTGCGGGACGTCCGAGCGGTCCCCCACACCCCGGACCGCCCCTCAACAGGACGGCACGTTGACCGCCAGGCCGCCGAGCGAGGTCTCCTTGTACTTCTCGCTCATGTCGCGCCCCGTCTCGCGCATCGTCGCGATACAGGCGTCGAGGCTGACGATGTGCCCGCCGTCGCCCCTCAGCGACAGCGAGGCGGCCGAGACCGCCTTGATCGCCCCCAGCCCGTTGCGCTCGATGCAGGGCACCTGCACCAGCCCCGCCACCGGGTCGCAGGTCATGCCCAGATGGTGCTCCAGCGCGATCTCGGCCGCGTTCTCCACCTGCTCGGGCGTGCCCCCCATCGCCGCGCACAGCCCCGCCGCCGCCATCGCCGAGGCCGAGCCGACCTCGGCCTGGCAGCCGCATTCCGCGCCCGAGATCGAGGCATTGTGCTTGATCAGCCCGCCGATCGCGGCGCCCGTCAGGAACATCTCGCGCAGGCCCGCCTCGCTCGCCCCCACCACGTGGTCGCGGTAATAGCGCGCGACCGCCGGGAACACGCCCGCCGCCCCGTTGGTCGGCGCCGTCACCACCTGCCCGCCCGCGGCATTCTCCTCGTTCACCGCCATCGCATAGGCCGAGAGCCAGTCGTTCGCGACATGGGGCTGCTGCAGGTTGGTCCCCCGCTCGGCCATCAGGCTATCGTTGATCGCCTTGGCGCGGCGGCGGACGTTGAGCCCCCCCGGCAGCACGCCGCCGGTCGAGAGCCCGCGGTCGATGCAGCCGTCCATCACCGCCCAGATCCGGTCGATCCCGGCATCGAGATCGGCCACCGCCATCCGCGTCTCCTCGTTCGCCCGCTTCATCTCGGCGACCGAGCGGCCCGAGGCCAGCGCCATGTCCAGCATCTGCGCGGCGGTGGCAAAGGGATAGGGCACGCCCGGCCCCTCGGGCGAGCGGCTGGCGGCCGGGTCGCGCATCGCCGCCAGCTCGCGCCCGGTCACGACGAAACCGCCCCCGATCGAGAAATAGGTCTGCGAGAGCCGCAGGTTGCCCCGGTCGTCATGCGCGCTGAAGGTGATCCCGTTCGGATGCGCCTCGAGCGGCGGGCCATAGTCGAAGACCAGGTCGCGATCGGCATCGAAGGCGAGCCGGCCGAGGCCCTCGACCTCGATCCCCTCGCCCGCGCGGATCGCCGCCTCGGCCGCATCGGCCGCGCGCGCGTCGAAGGGATCGGGCCGGAAGCCCGCCAGCCCCAGCATCGCCGCGCGGTCCGTCGCATGGCCGCGCCCGGTATGGGCCAGCGAGCCGTGCAGCCGCACGCCGAGCCGCGCCGCCGGCCCCGCCCCCGGCACCGGGTCCGCCCCCCCGGCCAGGTCGGCCAGGAAGCGGTTGGCCGCGACCATGGGCCCGATCGTATGCGAGCTCGACGGCCCGATGCCGACCTTGAAGACGTCGAAGATGGAGAGGAACATGCTCGCCTCGTCTGACCCGGACGCATCCTATATGCAGAGCGCTCCCGGCGCGCCAAGAGGGGCGCCCAGAGGGATGCCCAGGGGCAGCCAACAGATCGCATTCGCAACGGTTCGTCATCTATGGTGCCGCGGCTTGGCTCGCGTTAACCCAAGGGCCCTAGTCGATTGACCGCTGCGCCCTCAGCATCGCGACGACGCCGGGCCGGCGCCAGCAGGCAGACCGACG
>JBCBPG010000436.1:0-4464 GCA_039820865.1 Pseudomonadota bacterium | reverse complement strand
TTGATGCCCGTCGCCAGCATGTCGATGCGGTTCTTGATGGGCTGGATCCAGACATTGGTGACGCCCGGGACCTGCACGATGCGGTCAAGCTCGTCGCGGATGCGCTCCATCGTCTTGCCGGGGCGCCACTCCTCCTCCGGCCGCAGGCGGATCGTGGTCTCGATCATCGTCAGCGGCGCGGGGTCGGTGGCGGTGTCGGCGCGGCCGAGCTTGCCGTGCACGCTCGCGACCTCCGGCACCTGGGCGATCAGCCGGTCGGTCTGCTGCAGCACCTCGCGCGCCTTGCCGATGGAGACGCCGGGATAGAGCGAGGGCATGTAGAGGAAGTCGCCCTCGTTCAGCGCCGGCATGAACTCGGTGCCGAGGCGGCTGGCCGGGTACCACATCGAGGCGACGAGGGCGGCGGCGAGCGCCGTGGTCGCCCAGGGCCAGGCGACGGCGGCATCGAGGAACGGGCGGTAGAGGACCTGGCAGAAGAGGTTCAGCGGGTTCTTCCGCTCCGCCACGATGCGGCCGCGGATGAAGTAGCCCATCAGTACCGGGACCAGCGTCACCGACAGGATCGCGGCGGCGGCCATGGCGTAGGTCTTGGTGAAGGCGAGCGGCTTGAAGAGCCGGCCCTCCTGGGCCTCAAGCACGAAGACGGGCAGGAAGCTGACCGTGATGATGGCGAGCGAGTAGAAGAGCGCCGGGCCGACCTCGGAGGCACAGTCGCCGACGATCCGCCAGCGGTTCTGGGGCGTCAGCCGCGTCGTCTCCATCCGCCGATGCATCGCCTCGATCATCACGATGGCGGCGTCGACCATGGCGCCGATGGCGATGGCGATGCCGCCGAGCGACATGATGTTGGCGTTCACCCCCTGCGCCTTCATCACGAGGAAGGCGACGAGGATGCCAAGCGGCAGCGAAAGGACGATCACCAGCGACGAGCGCAGGTGCAGAAGGAACGCGCCGCAGACGAGGACGACGACGATGAACTCCTCGGTCAGCTTGTCGGAGAGGTTCGAGATCGCGCGCTCGATCACGCCGGAGCGGTCGTAGGTGGTGACGATCTCCACACCCGCGGGGAGCGAGGGGCGCAGGGCATCGAGCTTGGCCTCCACCGCCTCGATCGTGGCGAGCGCGTTCTCGCCCCAGCGCATGATGACCACACCGCCGACCGCGTCGCCCTTTCCGTCGAACTCGCCGACGCCGCGGCGCATTTCGGGACCCAGGCGGATCTCTGCGACGTCGCCGAGGGTGAGGGCGGCCCCGCGGGCATTGACCATCAGCGGCACGGCCTGGAGATCGCCGATATCGTCGATGTAGCCGGTGGCGCGGACCATGTACTCGGCCTCCGCCATCTCGATCACGCTGCCGCCGGTCTCGCGGTTGGCGTCCCGGATGGCGGCGCGGACCTTGGCCAGCGGGATGTCGAAGGCCCGCAGCTTGTTGGGATCGACGACGACCTGGTACTGCTTGACCATGCCGCCGATGGTGGCGACCTCGCTCACGCCCTCGATGGTCTGGAGCTCGAACTTCAGGAACCAGTCCTGGAGCGTGCGAAGCTGCGAGAGATCGTGCCCGCCGGTCCGGTCGATCAGCACGTACTGGTAGATCCAGCCGACGCCCGTGGCATCCGGCCCCAGCTCCGGCGACGCGCTGGCCGGCAGGCGGGACTGGACCTGGGCCAGGTACTCGAGCACGCGGCTGCGCGCCCAGTAGAGGTCCGTCCCGTCCTCGAACACGACATAGACGTAGCTGTCGCCGAAGAAGGAGAAGCCGCGGACGTCCACCGCCCCCGGCACGGCCAGCATGGCGGTCGCGATCGGATAGGTGACCTGATCCTCGACCACCTGTGGCGCCTGGCCCGGATAGGGCGTCTTCACGATCACCTGGACGTCGGAGAGATCGGGGATCGCGTCGACCGGCGTCGTCTTGACGGCCCAGACCCCGCCGGCCGCGAGCATGAGGGCCAGCACCACCACGACAAAGCGGTTGGCGAGCGACCAGCGGATGACGGCGGGGATCATGGCGCGGGCTCCACGCCGACCAGCGTGAGGGAGAAGTCGGGGCCCTTCTCGATCAGGAGGGCGACCTCGGCGTCGAGCGGCAGGCCGGCGGGGTCGAGCCCCGGGCCGAGGGGGAAGTCCATGGTCATGCCCGGCATCCCGATTTCGGCCAGCGGGCCATGGGTGACGTTCGCCATGCCGCTGGTGGGATCGACGCTGTTGACCGTGCCCATGACCTTCATGGGCGCGGCCTTCGCCTCGACGGCCGCGAGGACGAGGCCCTTCTCCGGATCGCTGACGATGGAGAGGGTCGCCTCGCCCACGGCGATCCTCGCGGGGTCGAGAGCGGCGTGGATGGGAAAGTCCATGGTCATGCCCGGCATCCCGATGGCGGCCAGCGGCCCATGCGTCGCCTTCGCCGTCCGGGCCTCGGGATCGACGGAATGCACGGTGCCGGCGACAACCATGGGAGGCGTCGACGGCGCCTCCTGCACCGGCCGGGCGGGTGGCGCGCCCTCTGCCCGCACGGCGATGATCGTGAAGAGACCGCTGTCGTCCTTGGCCAGGTCGAACTCCACGGGCGTATCGAGAGGGACCGCGCCGGGATCGACGCCCGCCACGTCGAGATCCATCCGCATCGCGGGCCAGCCGAGAACCGGGATCGGGTCGTGGCTGAGCGTCAGCTTGCCGTCGGGCGTCACGGCATGGACCATGCCGGTCCCCGTGGCATCGATGCCATCGTCACTGCCGAGCGCCGAGAGCGCGAGCAGTCCGTCGGCACCGCGGATGGCGGCGAACTCGACCGCGTCGCCGGGCGCCAGGTCGCCGAGCAGGACGTCGGACCGGATGGCGAAGGCGGTCTCGAGCGCTGGCCAGTCGAGAGCGGGGATGGCGTCGTGACGGATCACGGCATGGCGTCGCCCGGGGTCGAGGGCGACCAGGACGCCCTTTGCCTGCGCAGGCGCCGCCTCGGTCGGCGCAAAGCGCTGGAGCCCGGCATTGAGGGCGCTCTCGCTGTCGATGAGGAACTGCGCCGAGGCGACGACCTCGTCGCCCGGCTCCAGTCCCTGGACGATCTCGGTGCGCGTGCCGTCGCCGAAGCCGCTGCGCAACCCGGTTGTGACGAAGCGGGGCCGGAAGACCCCGTCACCCGTCTTGAGAACCACCCGCTCGGCGCGCCCGGTTCGGATGACGGCCTCCGACGGCACGGTAACCGCCTCTCGCGTGGTGCCCGGCGTGAGCGAGACGGTCGCGAACATGTTGGGCTTGAGCAGTCCCTCCCCGTTCTCGAAGCGAAGCCGCGCGCGCAACGTCCGCGTCTCGGGGTCGAGTTCCGGGAAGATGTAGTCGATTTCGCCTTGGAACAGCCGGCCCGGCAGATGCTCGAAACGCGCCTCGGCTCTCATGTCGGCGGTCAGCCGGCCGACATCGCGCTCGAACACGTCGACGAGGAGCCAGACGCTCGAGAGGTTCGACAGCGACATGGCCCGCGTCTCGGGCGTCAGGTACATGCCGTCCGCCCCGGCGAGGGCGATGACGACGCCGTCCTGCGGGGCATAGACCCGGATGTTCTGGGCCGGCGCATCGGCTGCGGCCATCTCGTCGATCTGGTCCTGGGTCACGCCGAAGTTCCGGAGCTTGCGGCGCGCCACCGCGGCTTCGGCCGCATCGCGCCGGCGCGTCGCACGCATCAGCTCGGAACTCGCGATGGTGATCTCGGGCGCATAGAGTTCGAAGAGGAGCTCGCCCGCGGCGACCCGGTCGCCCACGGCCCGGACCCTGAGCCGCTCGATCCAGCCCTCCACGCGCATGTGGATGTGGCTCGTCGCGTGCTCGTCATAGCCGACGAAACCGACGGTCTCGATCCGCCGTGCGATCTCGTCGACACGTGCAACCGCCGTGCGGACGCCGATGGCGTTGATCTCGGCCGCAGAGAGCTGGACGTCCTCGGGGTCGCCAGTGGGCTCGTCACCCTCGTGGACGGGAACGAGATCCATCCCCATCGGCGACTTGCCCGGGCCATCCTTGCGGAAGTTCGGGTCCATGGGTGCGACCCAGTAGAGGACCTTCGGCCCGGCACCGGCATTGCCCGCAGCCGATCCCGTTCGCTGGCGCTCGAGCCAGACTCCCCCCGCAAGGCCCGCGCCCAGGGCGATGGCCGCAAGGGCCACGTAGCGTCCGCGCATGTCGCATCACTTTCGTTGACCAGGACGAGGCACAGGGCCCCTGGCGTGCACGTGCCGGTTCACCGACCGTGTCGAACGTCGGTCTTGGTCAGCCGTCTCGCGGCGGCTTGTCGGGCCCGGACTGCGCCAGAAAGGCGACGGCGCGATCGTCCCCGAAGCGACGGTCCGAGGTCAGTCCGGCCAGCGCCGGGGCACCGAGCCGGAACCCGATCACGACATGTGGACAGCAGGCTTCATGGCAGGCGTTCTCGTGCCCCGGCGCCGCGCCACCGACGAGGTCTGACGGG
>JBCBPG010000435.1:0-4469 GCA_039820865.1 Pseudomonadota bacterium | reverse complement strand
GGGGGTGGTGGCGGGCCGGCCCTCGGCCAGCACGCGGCCGCAGAGATCCGCGGTGGTGACGAGGCCGACCAGCGCCTCGTCCTCGCCCACCATCAGGCAGGAGATCGCGCGCTGGGCCATCAGGCGCGCGGCATCGGCCACCTGCCGGTCGTCGAGGGCAGGCGCCCCGTCGGCATCGTCACCCGCACCAACCTGATCGTCAGCGAAGGCCTCTCGCCCGCGGTCCTCCTGTCGGGCGTCGCAGCGGCGGGCAGCGTGGCCGACATGGCCGCCGTGGTCGCCCGCGTGCCGCAGCTGCTGGCGCAGATGGTCGGTGCCGGCGGGCCGCACCAGGTGGTCACCCGCCTCGTCACCGACGTGACCGATGCGGTGACCCATCGCCTGCTTGCCATGGCCGAGGCCGAACTCGGGCCGCCGCCAGTGCCCTATCTCTGGGCCGTCTGTGGCAGCCAGGGGCGACAGGAGCAGACCGGCACCTCGGACCAGGACAACTGCCTCATCCTCTCGGACGAGGCGACGCCGGACGACGACGCCTATTTCGAGCGGCTGGCCCGGATCGTCTCCGACGGGCTCGATGCCTGCGGCTTCGTCTACTGCCCGGGCGAGATGATGGCGACCAACCCGCGCTGGCGTCAGCCGGTCTCGGTCTGGCGCCGGTACTTCCGCGGCTGGATCGACAGGCCGGACCCGATGGCGCAGATGCTGGCCTCGGTCATGTTCGACCTGCGGGCGATCGGGCCGGACAGCGACCTGCTCGACGACCTGCGCGCCGACACGCTCGCACGCGCCAAGCAGAACAGCATCTTCATCGCCCACATGGTCGCCAACTCGCTCAAGCACCAGCCGCCGCTGGGGCTCTTCCGCGGCTTTGCGCTGATCCGCTCGGGCGAGCACAAGAACCGCCTCGACCTGAAGCATTCGGGCGTCGTGCCCGTGGTCGATCTCGGCCGGCTCTACGCGCTGATGGGCGGGCTCACGGCGATCGGCACGCGCCCGCGCCTCCTGGCCGCGCGCGAGGCGGGGCTGATCAGCGAGGACGGCGGCAACGCGCTGATCGATGCCTACGACCTCATCGCCGACAGGCGTCTCGCCCACCAGGCGGCGCAGGTGCGCCGGGGCGAGAAACCCGATAACTTCATGCTGCCCGCAACGCTCTCGGATCTCGAGCGCAGCCACCTCCGCGACGCCTTCATCGTCATCAAGACGATGCAGGCCGCGGCGGCGCAGGGCCGGCACACGGTGGTCTGACGATGCTTTTCCTTCTGATCGCGACGCTGACGGTGGGCCTGGGGGCGGCGGGGCTGGTACTGGGGCCTGCGAAGCTCCTCGGTCGCCGCGCGCCCCGCTGGGCCGCGCCCGTCGCCGCCGGCCTCGCCATGTTCGCCTTCACCCTCTGGCAGGAATACACGTGGTTCGACCGCTCGACCGCCGTCCTGCCCGAGGGCGCGCGCGTGGCCGAGACCTACGACTACGCCTCCGCCATCCAGCCCTGGACGCTGGTCTGGCCCCGCGTTTGGCGCTTTGCCGCCGTCGTGCCGGGCGAGGCGGGGGAGGGCGGTCTGCTCAACGCCACCGTCCTCCTCGCACAGCGCTTCGCCGACACGGTCGCGATCCCGCATGTCATCGACTGTGCCGCCGGACGCCGCGCGCCGGTGCCGCCCGGGGCCGCGTCCGGCAACCCCGAGGCGCTCAGCTGGACCGAGGGCGGGGCCGGCGACCCGCTGGTCGCGGCCGCCTGCGACGGGCGCGCCACCGGCGCGCCGCAACAGGAGGGAGACACGGGATGACCCGATCAGTGCTCTTGGTCGACGACGAGCCGAACATCGCGCTCTCGCTCGAATACCGCCTCAAGCGCGAGGGCTACGACGTCCGCGTCGCAGGCGACGGCGAGGAGGCGCTCGAGTGCATCGCCGAACGCCGCCCCGACCTCGTGCTGCTCGACGTGATGATGCCGCGGCGCGACGGCTACGATGTCTGCCAGACGCTGCGGCGCGACCCGGCGATGTCCGAGGTCAAGATCGTGATCCTCACCGCCAAGGGCGGCGCGATCGAGGGCGAGAAGGCGCTGGCGCTCGGCGCGGACGCCTTCTTCCCCAAGCCCTTCGGTCTCGGCGAGCTGCTCGCGCGCGTGCGCCAGCTGCTCGGCGAGGACACGGTCCGGGAAGGCGAAGGGGCCGATGCACGTTGAACGCTGGTCGCTCCGTCTTCGCATCTTCCTCTTCTTCGCGCTGATCGCGCTCACCGCGGCTGCGGCGATCGGGGGGGCGATGTGGTTCGCCGCCGGGCGCATCGAGGCCGCCGTCGCCGAGGGCGGCGAGCCGCTGCCCCATCTCGTGCTGGCGGGCGGCGGGGCAGCCTTTGCCATCGTCGTGCTCACCGCCTGGATCTGGCAGCTCTTCGACGAGAACGTCGCCCAGCCGATCACCCGCCTCTCCGGCGAGATGGAGGCCCGCGCCGCGATCGCCGCCACCCGGGGCGCGCCGAAGGCGGCGGCGCCCGCCGGCGCCGGAGGCCCATCTGGACCCTGCGCCGGAGGCGCATCTGGACCCTGCGCCGAAGGCGCGTTCGGCCATGTCCGCTATCTCGGCGCCCTCGGCCCCGCGACCGAGCGGCTGGTGGGGGCGCTCGACACCGTGCGCGGGCGTGCGGACACGGGCGTGGCGCTGGCCGTCGACGAGGTCCTCGCCGAGAAGGCGCAGCTCGAGGCCGTGCTCCGCGACCTCCGCGAATGCGTGCTCATCTGCAACGCCGAGCACGAGGTGCTGCTCTACAATCGCGAGGCGCAGCGGCTCTTCGGCGACGCGGCGCTCGGCCTCGGCCGCTCGCTCTTCCGGCTCGTCACCGAGACCCCCGTCGCCCATGCGATGGAGCGCCTGCGTCTGCGCTTCACCTCCGGGCGCTACCGCACCCATCGCGACTACCTGAGCGTCGCCGTCACCTGCGCGACGCGCGACGGCAGCCGCACGCTCCACGGGCGCATCGCGCTGGTGCTGGACGCCGCCGAAAGCCGCATCGACGGTTTCGTCGCCACCCTCCACGACGCCACCGCCGCCGTCGCCGACCAGGCCGCCCGCGATCACCTGCTGAAGGACATGCTCGAAAGCCTGCGCCGCCCCGCCGCCAATCTCGGCACCGCGGTCGAGGTGATGGGCGGCACGCCCGACATGGACGACGCGACGCGCGCGCGCTTTCTCGCGGTCCTGCGCGAGGAGGCGGGGCTTCTGTCCGCGCGCATCGACCGTCTCTCCGGCGCCTACGAAGAGCTCCGCGTCGGCGGCTGGAGCATGGGCGACGTGACGACCACCGCGCTCGCCGCCTGCATCGCCGACCGCCTGGCGGGCGAGGAGGCGGGCGTCACCGTCGAGACCCGGGGCCCGCTCGCCTGGCTCAACTGCGACAGCCTCAGCATCGTCGAACTTCTCGCCCTCCTCGCCCGGCGCATCGCCGCCGCCCGCGACGTCGCACGGCTCGGTCTCGCCGCCGAGCGACGCGGCGCCCATGTCTTCCTCGACCTCTCATGGGCAGGCGAGGCGCTGAGCGAGACCGAGACCGAGCGCTGGCTCGCCGAGCCCCTCGGCGGCGGTCTGGGCGGGCTGACCGGGCGCGACGTGCTCGGCCATCACCGAACCGACACCTGGTCGGATGCCGGTCCCGACGGCCGTGCATGGCTGCATCTGCCGCTGCCGCCCGCGGTCGAGGACCACGAGAGCGCGCCCGCCGCCGTGCTGCCGACGCGCCCCGAGTTCTACGACTTCACGCTGCTCCACCGCCGGCTGGCCGGGGATCTCGGTGCCCGGCGTCTGGCCGAGCTGGACGTGGTGGTCTTCGATACCGAGACCACCGGGCTCTTCCCCTCGGCCGGTGACGAGATCGTGCAGATCGCGGGCGTGCGTGTCGTCAGCAACCGCGTCCTCGGCGGCGAGGTCTTCGACCGGCTGGTCGATCCCGGCCGGCGGATCCCTGCCGCCGCAACCCGCGTGCACGGCATCGACGACACCATGGTCGCGGGCCAGCCCGATGCGCGGGTGGTGCTGCCGGCCTTCCATGACTTCGTCGGCGCGTCGGTGCTGGTGGCGCATAACGCGCCCTTCGACATGACGTTTCTGCGGCTGAAGGAGGGGCTGGTCGGCAGCCGCTTCGACATGGCGGTGCTCGATACGGTGCTGCTCTCGGCGCATCTGTTCGGCCATACCGCGAACCATACGCTGGACGCACTGGCCGCCCGGCTCGACGTGCGCATCCCGGCCGAGCTCCGCCACACCGCCATCGGCGATGCTCGCGTGACGGCCGAGGTCTTCTGCCGCCTGGTGCTGATGCTGGAGGGGCGCGGTATCGCCACGCTGGCCGATGCCATGGCGGTCTCGGACGAGGCGGGGGCGATCCGCGCGAAGCAGGCCAGGTACTGAAGGCGTCGGGGGCGGCGGCCCGTCGCGGCCCCGCCCGCCCACCCGCCTGCGACGGGCCGCCGC